>JAFSVO010000022.1 GCA_017444965.1 Clostridia bacterium
CTCTGTTACCCCGTCGCCGCCGAAGCTTCCTGCGGAACGCTTAACGCCGACAAAAAAACGGCGACGCTCGGCGAAAAGGTCACCCTCACACTTGATCCCCAAAGCGAGTCTTACCGCTTAGCGTCCCTTTCGGTGCGCTGCGGCGGTGAAAATATCGAAACCGAAAAGGTGAGCGAAAGCGTTTATACCTTCACCATGCCCGCGGGAAGCGTTTCGGCGAGCGCCGTTTTCGTGACCGACTATTTCGTGAGCTTTGAAAATACGGACGGCGCCATCCTCGCGTGGCAGGACCTCGTTTCGGGTCAAACGCCCGTTTACTCGGGTCAAACGCCCGAGCGCGAGCCGAGCGTTACGTCGGTCTTCACCTTTTCGGGCTGGGACAGGCCGCTTGAGCCGGTCTCGGGCGACGAGCCGTTCATAAAATACACCGCGACCTACGCCCCCTCGCCGAGAAGCTACGAGGCGCGTTTCCTCGGCTCAAAGGGCGAAACTCTGCAAAGCGCGACCGTTAAATACGGCGAAACGCCCGTTTACTCGGGCGAAACGCCATTAAAGGACGCGGACGAAAATTATGCTTACGCCTTTGAAAAATGGTCGCCCGAGGTGTCTTCCGCAACGCAGGACGCCGTCTACACGCCCGTTTTCCGCGCGTTTCCCCTTTTGCGCGAGGGCATAAACACCTTTGAGCTTGAGGCCTACGAGCAGCTCGACTGCCTTTTCACGGCGGAAGAGAGCGGATATTACCGCTTTTTTACCTCGGGCGACGACGTAGGCCCCGAGTTTATCGTGACCGACGGCGACAAAAACGACGTGAGCGTAAAGCATTTTTACGTCGAGAGAGGCGAGCAGATGAGCTGCGAGCGCTTAGTTCAGCTCGAGGAGGGGGAGACCTACGCCGTGTCCCTTACGGGCTACCGCGCGGGTGAGGTCTCGCTCCATATCCGAAGCGTTTCCGTCCACACCGTCCGCCTCGACCCGAATACCCCGAACGGAAAGGTGTGCGGCAATGAGGACGTTTCCTTCACGGCGTACAGCGGAGAGCTCCTAACCCCCTACGCCGAGCCGGACGACGGCTACGGGCTTTTTGAAATGACCGTGACCGACGAAAACGGGCGGCGGCTCATGGCCGACAGGGGCTCTTACCTTATGCCCGAAAGCGACCTTTTCGTCACCGCCTCCTTCGCACCCGCGCGCGAGATAAAAAACGACATGAATTACGGCGTTTCCTTTATAAATAACGACGCGGTCTTTGCCGACTGGTCGGAGGAGGAGGAGACCTTCGTATACCGCGCCGCCGCGGGCGTCGGCGTCGAATACAAGCTTTTGTGGGAGGAGGGCTATATCCCCGACGAGATAGCCGTTAAAACGCAAAGCGGCGAAAACGTGCCCTTCGGCACCTTCCTTTACGGCGCGAGCGAGACCGACCTGTGGTTCACCATGCCCGACGAGCCCGTCACCGTCACGGCAAAGGCGGCGGAGGCAAGCGTCCTCACCCTTCACTCCGGCCTTTCGGACGGCGGCGTTGCGCGCTACGCCGTAAAGACGGGAAAAGAGGCCGCCCTACCCGCCTGCCCGTTCGCATCTCCCGACGGCAAGGCGTTTTCGGGCTGGGCTGAAACCGAGAACGGCGAGCCCGTTTACGCCGACAAGGGCGCATTTACCGCGAACGCGGACAGCGCGCTTTACGCGGTATGGAACGACGCGCCGTATATAAAAACCGCCCTTTCGGACGGCGATACGGGAAAGCTCTGCGAGATAACGCTTTACAATATGCAAAGCGGCGTGACGCTTGTTTTGGCAGAATACGAAAACGGCAGGCTCCTTTCGGCGCGGACAAGGCAGACGGCTGACGCCGCCGAGGTCTTTTCCCTTTCGGCAAGCGCCGACAAAGTAAAGGCGTTCGCCCTCGAAGCGGTCGCTTCGGCACCCTTGACGGGCGCGGTCGAGGTCACGGTAAACTGAAAAGCCGAGCGGCAGACGGCTTAAACAAAAAGACAAGGGAGAGACTTAAGTCTCTCCCTGTTTTACCGCGCTTTCGGCTTAATAGCTCAAAGCTGGCATTAATAAGCATAAATATGCCCCTACTTCGGGTTTTTTATAAACAGTACGACTTTTGCACTTGTCAAGCGCTTATAATTATGCTATTCTTAAAATGGATAGTAAGATAGGTTAATTATATGCTCTTTCGGGAAAGGATGCTTATGGTAAATCAAAAAAAGTGTTTTGACTCTGACCATAATGAAAAAAGGCTTGTTTTAGTCGTTGAAGACGAACAGGTCAACAGAGAAATGCTCGGGCTTATGCTTTCCGCCGAGTACGACGTCCTTTACGCCGAAAACGGCGAGGCGGCGCTTTCTGTCATACGCGAGTTTTCATCTTCGCTTTCGCTCATACTTCTTGACGTCCTTATGCCGGTGATGGACGGGTGCACTCTTCTTTCTATAATCAAAAAAGACGACGATCTGAAAAGAATACCCGTTATCGTTCTTACCACCGAAAAGGAATACGAGGTCAAATGCTTAAAACTCGGCGCTTCCGATTTCATCAAAAAGCCTTACGACGCGCCCGAAATAGTCCTCGCCCGCGTTCAGCGCATAATCGAGCTTGCCGAAAGCACCTATATAATTCAGAATACCGAGTTTGACCGCCTTACCGGTCTTTATAATCAGGAGTTCTTTTACAGATACGCCGAACAGTACGACAGACTGCACCCGCAGGCCGAGATGGACGCGATACTGCTCGACGTTCAGCATTTTCACCTTATAAACGCCCTTTACGGCCACGACTTCGGAAACCTGCTTTTGACCGTAATTGCCGACGAGGTACGCCGTTGCCTTTCCGACATAGGCGGACTTGTCTGCCGCAAAGAAGCGGATATGTTCCTTCTTTACATACCGCACGGCGTCGACCTTCCCGACCTTTTAAAGCGTATACAGTCGGTCGTGACGCGCCACACGGGCAACTCAACGGTAAAGCTTCGCATGGGCATATATCCCCTGGCAGACCGCTCGCTTGACATAATGCTCAGGTTTGACCGCGCAAAGCTCGCTAAAGACGCGGCTTCAAAGGGAAAACACGGCACTTCCGTCGCGTATTACGACGATTCGCTGCATAAGCAGCAGCTGCGAAGCCAGCAGCTTATAGACGAGCTTGACCACGCTCTGGAAAGCGGCCAGTTCGAGGTTTATTTTCAGCCAAAATACGACGTGCGCGGGGACGAGCCGGTCCTCTTCAGCGCCGAGGCTCTTATCCGCTGGAATCATCCCGAGTTCGGCTTTATATCGCCCGGCGTCTTTATTCCCCTCTTTGAAGAAAGCGGTCTTATTTTCAAAACGGACAGTTTCGTATGGCAGCGAACGGTCGAGCAGATAAAGACGTGGCGCGAAAAGTACGGGATCATTTTCCCCGTCTCGGTAAACGTTTCGCGTATTGACCTTTTCGACCCTATTCTTGCCGAACACTTTACCGAGCTTACGAACAAAGCCGGTCTTCCCAATTCGGCTATCCTTCTTGAAGTTACCGAATCGGCGTATACCGAGGATTCGCGAAGCATAGTGGATATGCTCGAAAAGATAAGGAGCCGCGGCTTTAAAATAGAGATGGACGATTTCGGCGCGGGTTACTCGTCGCTCAATATGCTCGCCACCCTGCCGATAGACGTTTTAAAGCTCGATATGAGCTTTATAAAGAATATAACCGCGAACAAAAAGAATCTTTACATACTCGAGCTTATTATGCAGATAAAGGACAAGTTAGGCGTGCCCGTCATAGCCGAAGGCATTGAAACGCGCGAACAGTTCGATCTTTTAAAAGGTATGAACTGCGACATAATACAGGGTTATTACTTCTCGCCCCCCGTCCCCGCCGACAAGTTTGAAGTTCTTCTTAAGGAGAAGGTGAAAAAATGATGACTCTTGACGGTTTACGCTCTTTCGGCGCCGACGTTAACGACGGGCTTGCGCGCTGTATGAACAACGAGGCGTTTTATTTAAAGCTCGTTAATATGGCAGTATCCGGAGAAGGCTTTGCGGAGCTATCGGACGCCCTTTCGAAAAACGACCTTAAAAGCGCGTTCGAAGCGGCGCACAAGCTGAAAGGCGTTTTCGCAAATCTTTCGCTGACGCCTCTTTACAAGCCGACGAACGAGCTTACCGAGCTTTTGCGGCACGAGACCCCCGGCGACTATCAGGCTCTTTTAAACGAGATACTCGCGCAAAAAGCGCGGCTTGAAGCGCTTTGATCCTTCGCGTAAAATAATACGCTCTCCGCTATTTTAGCAGAGAGCGTTTCTTTTTTACGCTTTACGCGTTGAACTTTTGCTTAACGGCGGATATTTTGGTCTGCTCCGCCTGTTCGGAAGGATACCAGCCCTTTTCGGACATCTTGGTATAGATGTTATCCTGCATCGTAAGAGAATCGTTCAGCGCGTTGCAGAACGCCGTGTGTATCGTGCCGGTCGAAGATTCTATCGTTCCGTGCATAAAGAGGTCGCACGCGCCCTTCTCTAAAAGAAGAAGGTTTTCCATTACGTTTTTATCGTTCATGACTTATTTCTCCTTTCACTTCAGCCGAGCAGATTGTAAAAGGTCTTGAAGATCTGCTCGTGCTTCTGACCCATCTGCTCAATAAACGTTTTAAGCTCGCCGTCCTGTATTTTTGAGGCGGCTTCCCTGCAGGCGGTCTTGAAATAAGTCGCGTGCCCTAAAGCGTCTTCAACGTACTGTAATTCTTTGGAAGTCATATTTTTTCCTCCTTAAAAGATTTCGGTAACATTATTTGCCTTTTAAGAAGGATTTATTCACGCTCTTTATTTTTTCTTTGAAAAAGCCTTGAAAATAAGGGAAAGAACTACGCCCGCCGCTACCGCGACGACAAGGTTGAAAACGACGGTAAGAATGAACGTAAGGACCAAAACTATCTTGCCGCCGACATTTTCCGTTTTGAAAAGATTCCCGAACACTCCTAACCGCGCCATATTAAACGAGACGGAAAAGAGTATCGCCGCAATGACCGGCATGGGAATAAGCGCGGCGTAGGGCATAAAGACGACGAGCACCAAAAGAAGGACTACGGCGTGCACTATACCGGCTATAGGCGAAGTGCCGCCGTTTTTTATATTCGCGGCGGTGCGGGCGATAGCCCCCGTCGCGGGAATGCCGCCGAAAAGGACGGAGCCTATATTTCCCAACCCCTGAGCTATAAGCTCGGTATCCGACCTGTGGCGGCTGCCCGTCATATCGTCGGCGACGACGCACGACAAAAGCGACTCTATTGCCGCCGCGACGGCTATTATAACGCCGTCGGGCAGGACCGCGAGCAGTTCTTTCCCCGAAAAGGTCGGCAGCGTAAGTTTCGGAAGCCCCGCGCGCACCGTGTAAAGGTCGCCTATCGTGTTCACGTTAAGTTTAAACGCCGACACCGCGACCGCGCCTATTATAACGACGACGAGCGACGCGGGTATTTTGCCGATATATTTTACCTTGGGCATAAGAAGTATTATCGCGAGGCAGACGGCGCCTAAGGCGAGCGCCGTGAAATTGACCGTGCCTATATTCGCGAAAAAGGCTTTGAGTTTATC
>JAFSVO010000004.1 GCA_017444965.1 Clostridia bacterium
AACGGTGCCGGAGTCGACCGCCGCCTTGTACTCTATGCCGGTGGCGACGACGGGCGCCTCGGTCGGGAGGAGAGGAACCGCCTGCCTCTGCATGTTCGAACCCATAAGGGCGCGGTTCGCGTCGTCGTTTTCAAGGAAGGGTATCATCGCGGTCGCGACCGACACCATCATCTTGGGCGATACGTCGATAAGGTCTACCCTTTCGCGCTCTACCTCTATTACCTCGGCAAGATGGCGGCAGGTGACGCGCGGCGCCTTTATCCTGCCCTCTTCGTCGAGCGGCTCGTTTGCCTGGGCTATGATGTATTCGTCTTCAAGATCGGCGGTCATGTACCTGACCTCGTTCGTTACCTTGCCGGTCTTTTTGTCGATAAGTCTGTACGGCGCCTCGATAAAGCCGTAGTCGTTTATCCTGGCGTAGGTCGCGAGATAGGATATAAGACCTATGTTCGGACCTTCAGGCGTCTCTATCGGGCAAAGTCTTCCGTAATGGCTGTAGTGTACGTCGCGGACCTCGAAGTTCGCGCGGTCTCTCGAAAGACCGCCGGGACCGAGGGCGGACATACGGCGCTTATGCGTAAGCTCGGCGAGCGGGTTCGTCTGATCCATGAACTGGGAAAGCGGAGACGAGCCGAAGAACTCTTTTATAGCCGCGGTGACCGGACGGATATTGACGAGGCTTTGCGGAGTGACTATGTCAAGATCCTGCGTGGTCATACGCTCGCGTATAACGCGCTCCATACGGGAGAAGCCGATCCTGAACTGGTTCTGCAGAAGCTCGCCTACCGAGCGCAGACGGCGGTTGCCGAGGTGGTCTATATCGTCGTAGGTGCCTACGCCGTGATTTAAGTTGAGCAGATAGTTGACCGACGCGAGTATATCGCCCGCGAGTATGTGGTTGGGGTTAAGCTCTTCCTTATTGTCCTTTATCGCCTGCAAAAGCGCCTTGCCCGAATACTCATCGGCAAGCTTCATAAGCGGCTCTAAACGGACCCTTTCCTTAAAGCCGGCGGCTTTGACGTCCGCCTCGGAAAGCTTGGTCACCTTGTGTATCCATACCATGCGGTTGTTGAAGCACTTGACTTCCTTGCCGTCGGGCGCTTCTATCCACGCTTCGCAAACGCCGGCGTCCTCGTACTTTTCGGCTTCCTCGCGGGTAAGGGTCTTGCCCGCTTTGACGACTATCTCGCCGGTAAGCTCGTTGACCAAAGGACGGGTGAGCTTTCTGCCCGCGATGCGCTTGGCTATCGAGAGCTTTTTATTGAACTTGTATCTGCCGACTTCGGACAGGTCGTAGCGCTTCGAGTCGAAGAAAAGCCCGTTGATAAGCGCGTGAGAGCTGTCTATCGTAGGCGGCTCGCCCGGGCGCTGCTTCTTATATATTTCAATGTACGCCTGATCGGCATTCTTGACCTCGGTATCCTTCGCGAGGGTCGCGACAAGCATTTCATCCTCGCCGAAAAGGTCGAGTATCTCGGCGTCCGTCTCGGGTCCGAGTATCCTTATTAAAGAAGTGATGGGCAGCTTGCGGTTTTTGTCTATCCTGGTCCAGAACAC
>JAFSVO010000263.1 GCA_017444965.1 Clostridia bacterium
AGCCAGGTCGGGAAAGCGCCGGCGAAATGCTCGGTGATTATTCCGAAGAAGCGTTCTATCGAGCCGAAAACGACCCTGTGGATCATTACCGGGCAGACCTTTTCGTCGTTTGTATCGGTATACTCCAGGTTAAACCTTCCGGGAAGCTGATAGTCGAGCTGGATGGTGCCGCACTGCCACGTCCTGCCGAGCGAATCCTGAATATGGAAGTCGAGCTTCGGGCCGTAGAAAGCGCCGTCGCCCTCGTTTACGATATATTCCTTGCCAATGGAGGTTATCGCGTCGGCGAGCGCCGCAGTAGCGATATCCCAGTCTTCCTTGGTCCCGATATGATCCTCGGGCATGGTGGAAAGCTCTATCTTATAGGGAAGCCCGAAAAGATCGTACACCTCGTCGAAAAGTCTCGCTATCCTTACGACCTCGTCTTTTATCTGGTCTTTCGCCAGAAGGATATGCGCGTCATCCTGAGTGAAGCACCTTACGCGGAACATTCCGTGAAGGGCGCCCGAAAGCTCGTGACGGTGCACTATTCCGAGCTCTGCGCAGCGTATGGGCAGTTCCTTATAGGAATGAGGCTCCAAAGAATAAACCAGTATGGTGCCCGGGCAGTTCATCGGCTTGATGGCGAAATCTTCATCGTCTATGACGGTCGTATACATATTCTGCTTATAGTGATCCCAATGTCCCGAGGTCTCCCAAAGGGTGCGGCGCATGATCTGCGGCGTCTGTATCTCGACGTAATCCCACTTTCTGTGGACCTCGCGCCAGTAATCGATAAGCGTGTTCTTTACTATCATGCCCTTGGGCAGATAGAAAGGAAATCCCGGCGCTTCATCGCGGAAGGCGAACAGGCCGAGTTCCCGCCCGAGCTTTCTGTGATCGCGCTTTTTGGCTTCCTCTATGCGGGCAAGATATTCGTCCATTTCTTCTTTCTTTGTAAACGCCGTCGCATATATGCGCTGGAGCATCTTGCGGTTCGAGTCGCCTCTCCAGTAAGCGCCCGTGACCGAAGTTATTTTAAACGCCTTAACGCCCGAGGTCGAGGGCAGGTGAGGGCCGGCGCAGAGGTCGGTGAAATCGCCCTGCTTATAGAAGGATATCGTCTCACCCTCGGGAAGGTCGTTTATAAGTTCTACTTTATAGGGCTCGTCGCGCATGAGCTCAAGCGCTTCGTCGCGCGGAAGCTCGAATCTTTCAAGCCTTATGCCCTCTTTGACTATTTTCTTCATTTCGGCTTCTATCTTTTCGAAATCGTCGGGGGTAAAGGGCTCGTCCCTGTCGAAATCATAATAAAAGCCGTTGTCTATCGCGGGGCCTATGGCGAGCTTGGTCTCGGGGTAAAGATGCTTTACCGCCTGCGCCAGAACGTGCGACGCGGTATGGCGAAGCGTCCACTTTCCGTCGTCGTCCTCCCACGTTAAATACTCAAGTCTGTCGCCGTCGGAAAGGGAAGTCACAAGCCCCTTTCTTTCGCCGTTTATACGGCAGGCAAGAAGCCCCGACGAGCTTCCCAGAAGAGTTTTCGACGCGTCGAGCGCGTTTATGCCGTCGGGTAGTTCTACGGGTTTTTCCTTAAATAAGATCTTCATTTGCGTGTCCTCTCTTTATTTTTATTGTTATTATATGCAAAAAACGTCTCTGTGCGTAATGCACAGAGACGAAATAAAATTCCGCGGTCCCACTCTGTTTGCGGCTTTGCGCCGCCTCTTTTTTATTATACTTCATCCTCCGCGGGTGGTCCGAAAGCTTCCCTCGCCGCGCGGCTTTCAGCCGTGACCGCGCTCTCTTTCAGCGATTTACAAAGCCTTCTCTTCCGCTTCACCGGATAAGCAAAGTATACGACAGGCGCGAATATTTGTCAAGCGATAAACTTAATCGTTGTGCGCGCCGTGGTCGTGCGCGTGGCAGCATTCGCATTCGCCCGAGCAGCCGAGTATCTCAACGGGGTCCTTGCCCTGCCTTTTGTAATAGTCGGCAAGCGCCGCTTTAATGGCTTCTTCGGCGAGAACGCTGCAGTGCACCTTGACCGGGGGCAGACCCTCAAGCGCCTCCATAACGGCGGCGTTCGTCAGCTTAAGCGCTTCGTGTATCGTCTTGCCCTTTACCATTTCCGTCGCCATGCTCGAGGTAGCTATGGCGGCGCCGCAGCCGAAGGTCTTGAAGGACACGTCCTTTATAACGTCGTCCTCTATCTTCATATACATGCGCATAATATCTCCGCATTTAAGATTTCCGACCTCGCCTATGGCGTTGGCGTCGGGCAGCTCACCGACGTTTCTCGGGTGAGCGAAATGATCCATTACTTTTTCGGAATATTCCATTATTGCTCCTTCCAGACGGGCGACATGGCGCGGCGTCTTTTAACTATTTCGGCAAGCCTTTCGGCTATATAATCTACGTCTTCGGGGGTGTTCTGCGTATCGAGCGTTATTCTGAGCGACCCGTGCGCCGTTTCGTGCGAAAGCCCTATGGCGAGCAGAACGTGGCTCGGGTCCAAGCTTGCTGTAGAGCAAGCGGAGCCGGTCGCCGCGCAGATGCCGTTTAAGTCGAGGTCCATTACCATAGTTTCGCCCTCTATCGCAGCTATCGCGAACGAACTGTTCCCGGGCAGTCTGTTTTCGGGGTGTCCCGTCAGGACCGTCTGCGGTATGGTTTTAAGTATCTTTTCCTGAAGGGATTTTGAAAGGGAAGTGACGTAGGCGCTTTCTCTTTCCATATTAAGCCCTTTAAGGCGCGCCGCTTCGCCGAGCCCGACTATCGCGGGGACGTTTTCTGTGCCGCTGCGGCGGTTCTTTTCCTGCCCGCCGCCGGTAATAAGCGGCTCAAGCGCGAGCCCCGAGCGGATATAAATCGCGCCGACGCCCTTTGTCGCGTTTATCTTATGCCCCGAAAGGGAGAGCAGGTCTATATTCATCGCCTTGACGTCAAGCTTTATATGGCCGAACGCCTGCACAGCGTCGGTATGGAAATATACGCCCTTTTCATGGCATATCTTACCTATCTTTTCAACAGGCTGGATCGTTCCGACCTCGTTATTCGCGGTCATCACGCTGACAAGCGCCGTATCTTCGTCTATCGCGTTCTCTAAAGCGTTCAGATCGAGCGTTCCGTAATTGTCCACGGGCAGATAAACGACCGAAAAGCCCTCTTTTTCAAGCGCTTTCGCGGTGTGAAGTATCGCGTGATGCTCTATTGTCGTAGTGAGCAGCTTCTTTCTGCCCCTCGCCGTTTCGGAATGCATGAACCAGCGAAGCGCCATATTGTCGGCCTCTGTCCCGCTGCCGGTAAAGAATATCTCTTTAGGCGAGGCGTTTAAGACTTGCGCGACGTTTCCTCTCGCTTCCTCTATCGCCCTTTTCGCGCGCTGACCGAGCCCGTAAAAGCTCGCCGACGGATTTCCGTATTCGCCCGTAAGATAGGGCATCATTTTATTCAGCACCTCTGCCGCGACGGGCGTCGTCGCGGCGTTATCGGCGTAAACGAATCTTTTTTCCTCCATAGGGACCTCTTTCTTTAGGTTTTTTCACAGACAATATACACCGTTTCAGTATGTATTGCAAGACCTATTTCAAATATTTTTGCGTCTCGGCGGTCGCAAGCTCGTCGCAGCGGTTGTTGAACTCGTTGTCGGCGTGCCCCTTTACCCAGACGAATTTGACCTTGTGCTTCTTTGTCAGGTCTGAAAGCTCCTGCCACAGCTCGGGATTTGAAACGGGTTTTTTATCGGCTTTTTTCCAGCCGTTTACAACCCATTTGTATATCCAGCCCTGATTAAAAGCGTTTGCAAGATATTCCGAATCGGTGTAAAGCGTGACGTCGCACGGCTCGGTCAGCGCCGAAAGCGCCCTGATCGCCGCCGTAAGCTCCATTCTGTTGTTGGTCGTGCTCTCTTCGCCGCCCGACAGCTCTTTTTTTACGCCTTTGTACATCAGCACGGCGCCCCAGCCGCCAGGGCCGGGGTTTTTACTGCACGAGCCGTCGGTGTAAATATCAACTTTCTTTCTCATCTTGGGTTGCGGGCGCGTCTGCCGCGTTTTCGGGCGAAACCTCGGGAGATGCTTCGGTTTCTTCCTCGCCTTCTTCTTCCTTGGGAGCTATCGCCGCGGATATGACCTTCTGCCCTTCAGCCATCCTTATAAGCGTGACGCCCTGCGACGCCCTGCCGCAGAGACGAATGCCCGAAACGGCCGTTCTTATCACTATTCCGTCGTTATTGATAATAAGTATCTCGTCGTCTTCTTTGACGCACTTGACCGAAACGAGCTCGCCCGTCTTGTCGGTCAGCTTATGGGTCGTGACGCCGCAAGTTCCGCGGTGCAGCTCTCTGTACTCCTCAAAATCGGTGCGCTTGCCGAAGCCCTTACCCGTGACGGTCAGAAGCGCCGTTTCGGGCGTTACCAGCTCGGCGCCTATGACCTCGTCGCCCGGGCGCAGACGGATGCCGCGCACGCCGCCCGCCTCTCTGCCCATGGCTCTGACCTCTTTTTCGCTGAAGAGCACGGCGGAGCCGTTCTTGGTGGCGATAACTATCCTGTCGTCGCCCGTCGTTAAGCACACGCTGACGAGCTTATCGCCCTCGTCGAGCGAAATGGCTTTAACGCCCGCGCGCCGCGCCGTATTGAGCGCCGATAAAGCTATCCTCTTTACCGTGCCGTTGCGGGTGGTGAAGAAGATATATTTATCCTCTTTCATATCCTTTACGGGTATGCCCGCCGTTATCTGCTCCTCACCCTGTATCTCGAGCAGGTTCACGATAGGCAGGCCTTTAGAGGTGCGGCTGCCCTCGGGTATCTGATAGCCCTTCAGTCTGTGCACTCTGCCGAGGCTCGTAAAGAAGAGGATGTTGTCGTGCGTTGAGGAAACGAATATCGTGTCGACGACGTCCTCCTCCTTGGTGGTTACGCCCGTAACGCCTCTGCCGCCCCTGTGCTGGGTGCGGTAGGTGTCGGCGGCAAGGCGCTTTATGTAGCCCATTTCGGTCATCGTGAAGATGCAGTCGCGCTCTTCGATAAGGTCTTCTATATCGACCTCGTTCTCGACGTCCTGTATCTCGGTGCGCCGATCGTCGCCGTACTTGTCGCGTATCTCGCAGAGCTCTTCTTTAAGTATCTTTTTGACGAGCGCCTCCGAGCCGAGTATCTCTTCATAATAGGCGATCTTCTTTTCAAGCTCTTCGTATTCCGCCTGAAGCTTCTCTCTGTCGAGCCCCTGCAGGGCTTTTAAGCGCATGTCAAGTATCGCCTGCGCCTGTATCTCCGACAGACTGAAGCGCGCCATAAGTCTTTCTTTGGCGTCGTCGTAGCTTTCGCGGATTATCCTTATGACTTCGTCTATATTGTCCTGCGCTATCAAAAGACCTTGCAGGATATGCTCTCTTTCGCGCGCTTTTTTAAGGTCGTACTCGGTGCGCCTTACAATGACCTGCTCCTGGAACTTTAAGTATTCGTCTAAAATATGGCGCAGCGAAAGAATTTTCGGCTGAGTCTGGTTGTCGACGAGCGCCAGCATGTTTATCGAGAAATTGCACTGCAGGTCGGTCTGCGTGAAAAGTCTGTTGAGAACTACCTGCGGGTTGCTGTCGCGCTTGACTTCTATAACTATGCGCATACCGTTTCTGTCCGACTCGTCGCGCAGGTCGGAAATGCCGTCGAGCCGCTTATCCTTTACCTGGTCGGCAATGTTCTTTATGAGCATGCGTTTGTTGACCTGATAGGGAAGCTCGGTGACTATTATCCTCGTTCTGTCGTTCGCGAAGGTCTCGAACTCGGTGCGGGCGCGCATAACGACCTTGCCTCTGCCCGTGGCGTACGCCTCTTT
This sequence comes from Clostridia bacterium, assembly GCA_017444965.1. Taxonomy (GTDB): domain Bacteria; phylum Bacillota; class Clostridia; order Oscillospirales; family Butyricicoccaceae; genus RGIG3513. Next base: position 5,818 of record JAFSVO010000263.1, read on the forward strand.
TATGCCCGATCTGCCCATTATCATCGCGCGGGTCGGGAAATCGGGGCCCTTTATGTGCTGCATAAGGTCGGCAAGCGTCGCCTCGGGGTTATCGAGCACGCAAACGCAGGCGTCTATGACCTCTTTAAGATTGTGCGGCGGGATATTGGTCGCCATGCCGACGGCGATGCCCGACGAGCCGTTGACCAAAAGGTTCGGGAAACGGGAAGGGAGAACGAGGGGCTCTTTCCTCGATTCGTCGAAGTTGGGGATCCAGTCTACGGTATCCTTTTCTATATCGCGGAGCATCTCGTTTGCTATCTTCGACATCCTCGCCTCGGTATAGCGGTACGCCGCGGCGGGGTCGCCGTCTATCGAGCCGAAGTTTCCGTGCCCGTCGACGAGCATATACCTCATCGAGAAGTCCTGGGCCATGCGGACCATGGAGTCGTAGATGGCGGCATCACCGTGGGGGTGGTACTTGCCCATGACCTCGCCGACCGTCCAGGCCGACTTCTTGTGGGGGCGGTTGGGGGTGATGCCCGCCTCGTTCATGGCATAGAGGATGCGGCGGTGCACCGGCTTGAGGCCGTCGC
>JAFSVO010000264.1 GCA_017444965.1 Clostridia bacterium
AAGATGGTAGCCGAGGGCTTGGGCGTAAGCCTTGCCGAAGTATACGGCGTCGTCACCTTCTACGCGCAGTTCGCGCTTAATCCGAAGGGCAAGTACAACATCTCCGTCTGCCTCGGCACCGCGTGCTACGTCAAGGGTTCTCAGGCGGTATACGACAAGATATCTGAGGTGCTCGGCATAGGCGAGGGCGGCTGCACCCCCGACAAAAAGTTCTCGCTTGAGTCCTGCCGCTGCGTAGGCGCCTGCGGTCTTGCCCCCGTCATGATGATAAACGACGAGGTATACGGCCGTCTTACGCCCGACCAGATCCCCGGCATACTCGCAAAGTATTGATTTTTTTCGAGTCGGTTTTGTGGGGGGGGATAACGTATTAATATACGCGAAGTCGTTCCTTTGCTTGACGCGGAGGTGCTTTGCTGTGAAGATGAGCTTGACGTTCAGATACATAACGCCTGCGGAAGCGATATGATGAGCGACGTTCTGGCGTTCGTAAAGGACCAGACCGCGCTTTTGACCGGTCTTGTGAACCCGCAGGTCGTAAGGACCGCGATGATGATGGATATGCGCTGCATAGTTTTCGTAAGAGGGAAGACTCCCACGCCGGAGATAGTAAACCTTGCGAAAGACAACCATATCGTCGTGCTCGCCTCGCCTCTGCGTATGTACGAGGCGTGCGGAAGGCTTTACGCAAACCATCTTGCGGAAAAGGAATCATAATGAGCGACGAACTTAAGTTTCATTTTGACGTGCACGGAGATAACTTCACGTCGGCGGGCGAAGCGTCCGTCGAGGTAAAGAAAAAGCTTCGTCAGCTCGGCTTCCCGCCCGACGTTATACGCCGCGTTTCGATCGCCATGTACGAAGGCGAGATAAACATGGTCATACACGCGCGCGGCGGCGAGGCGGACGTTCTCGTTTATCCCGACCGTATAGTTATCGTTCTGGAAGACCACGGCCCCGGTATCGCGAACATCGACCTCGCGATGCAGGAGGGGTATTCTACGGCGCCCGACAGCGTGCGGTCGCTCGGCTTCGGCGCCGGTATGGGCCTTCCCAATATGAAAAGATACACCGAGGAAATGAACATAGAATCTACCGTCGGCGTAGGCACGAAAATCACGATGGTAGTAAAAGTCCAATAAGCGCAAAACCTTACTTTAGGAGTGTGTCATGGCAGTATATAAGCACTCGGTCTCGCTTGAAGAGGATAAGTGCAAGGGCTGTACCACATGCCTTAAGCATTGCCCGACGGAGTCGATACGAATAAGAGACGGCAGGGCCGTCATAAACTCCGACGTCTGTATAGACTGCGGCGAATGCATTCGCGTATGCCCGCACAAAGCCAAAAAAGCGATTTTCGACAAGCTCGAGGATATATCGCCCTGGTACAAGTGGCGTATAGCGCTTCCCCCTCCGTCGCTGTACGGGCAGTTTGAAAACCTTGACGACGTGGATTACGTTCTTCAGGGGCTTTTGGACTGCGGCTTTAACGAGGTGTTCGAGGTGGCGCGCGCCGCTGAGATAGTTACCGACTACACGAGGCGCTATATGCGGAAAAAGGATATACCGCGTCCCGTGATAAGCTCGGCTTGCCCCACGATAGTAAGGCTTATAAGATTAAGATTCCCTTATCTCTGCGATAACGTGATACCCATGCTCCCGCCCGTCGAGGTGGCGAGCCGCATGGCAAAGGAAGAGGCGCTTAAAAAGCATCCGGAGCTTAAAGAGGACGAAATATGCACCGTCTTCATCTCTCCCTGCCCCGCGAAGGCGAGTTACGTCAAAAACGGCATATCGCAGAACAGAAGCAGCATAGATTACGTCGTCTCGATGAGCGAGATGTATTTTAAGCTGATAGGCGCCATGAAGGCGGAGCATACGCCCGCCGTTTCAAGCGAAACGGGAACGATAGGCATAAGCTGGGCGAGCTCCGGCGGCGAAGCGTCGGCGCTTTTCAACGACAGATACCTCGCCGCGGACGGCATAGACAACGCCATAAAGGTCCTCGACCAGATAGAAACGGGCAACTTCCCGAAGCTTGAGTTCGTAGAGCTCAACGCCTGCCCCGGCGGCTGCGTCGGCGGCGCGGTCACGGTCGAGAACCCGTATATAGCGAAGGTCAGGCTTCAAAGCCTGCGCAGATATCTGCCCGTGTCCAGAAACCGCGTCGACGATACGGGCGAGCCCTCCGACGTGCCGGACGAAATAATGCTCGGCTCGCCGATAACCTACGCGCCCGCAATGCGCCTTAACGCCAACCGCGGCATAGCCATGCAGATGATGTCTGATATAGAAAAGATAGATCAACTTCTGCCCGAGATAGACTGCGGCTCGTGCGGCGCGCCGACCTGCCGCGCCTTTGCCGAAGACGTCGTTAAGGGCGAGGCGAAGGTCGAGGAATGCGTCGTGTATATGCGCGAGCGTTTGCACGAGCTGCTCAACAAGCAGAAGGAGGGAAAGTCTTGACGGTCGCGGAAATGGCAAAGGAGCTTTCGCTCAAGCCTCTTGTCGCCGCAGATGAAACGCGCGAGGTGACCGGCGGCTACGCGGGCGATCTTCTTTCGTGGGTCATGGGCAGAGCGCAGTCGGGCGACGCCTGGGTGACCATTATGTCAAACGCCAACATAGTCGCCGTGGCGACTCTTGCCGACCCGTCGGCGGTCATACTTTCAGAGGGCGTCCTGCCCGAGGAAAACGTATTGAAGCTCGCCGAAACGAAAGGCGTTAATATATATATGAGTGAAGAGGACACCTTTTCTGTCTGCGGAAAGCTCGCAAAGCTTTTATGAACGCGTATTTTTACGATCTTCACATTCATTCCTGCCTGTCCCCCTGCGCGGACGACGATATGACCCCGGCGAACATCGCGGGCATGGCGTCTTTAAACGGGCTTCAGCTTTTGGCGCTTACCGACCACAACACCTGCGGCAACTGCCCTCCTTTTATGCAGGCGTGCAGAAAGTACGGAATAGTGCCCGTGCCGGGCATGGAGCTTACGACGGCGGAAGAAATACATATGGTATGCCTTTTCCCCGAGCTTGACGCCGCCATGGCGTTTAACGAAGAGATAAAAAAGCATATCATCCCGGTAAAAAACAAGCCGGAATTTTTCGGAAATCAGCTTTTCGTCGATGAAAACGACGAGGTCACGGGAATTGAGGAACAGCTTCTTTTATCCGCGACCGATCTGCCCTTAAGCGACGCTTACGGGCTTGTTATGAAATACGGCGGCGCGGCGTACCCCGCCCATATAGACAGAGACGCCAACGGCATAATAGCCGTGCTCGGCGCCGTGCCCGAAGAGCCGCCGTTTACGGCGGTAGAGCTTAAAGACGCCGAAAACCGCGCGGAATATACCGAAAAATACGGCCTTTCGGAAAAATTATTCGTCTTTTCGTCCGACTCTCATAATCTTTGGACCATTCAGGAAAACAAGTATTCGATAGAGCTTGACGACGAGCCGTACAGCAGCGCTAAAGTCAGGCGTTCCCTTATAGCGAAGCTCAGAGGAGAGATATCGTGAAGGAGCTTTCATTAAATATACTCGACGTCGCGAAGAACTCGGTCAAAGCGCAGGCGGCGCTCATAGAAATATCCGTCGTCGAAGAAAACGGCGTAAGGACTCTTACGATAAAAGACGACGGCTGCGGGATGAGCCCCGACTTTTTATCCCGCGTGACCGACCCGTTCACGACGACCCGCACGACCCGCCCGGTCGGTATGGGGCTTCCTCTTTTAAAGCTTGCCGCCGAGCAGGCTGAGGGGGAACTGAGTATTGAGTCAAAGCAGGGCGAAGGGCACGGCACTACCGTGCGCGCGACTTTTAATACAGACCATTTGGACTGCGTCCCTTTAGGCGATTTCGCGGGAACGGCGGTAACGCTTATACAAGGCAGTCCGGATATAGATTTCGACTTTATCTGGCGCACGCCCGAGGGCGAAAAACGCGTATCGACGCGTGAAATGAGAGAAGTCCTCGGCGACGTCCCGCTCGATTCCCCCGAGGTGCTTTCGTGGGTATCCGAGTCGCTTAACGAACCATTTGAAAATGAAAAATAAAAAACGGAAAAAATAAATAAACGGAAGGGAAACACTATGAAAACATTAGCAGAACTTCAGGCGATCCGCGAGGCCATGAAAGACAAGGTCTCACTTCGCAGCGGAAATCAAGGCGTACGCGTGGTGGTCGGCATGGCTACCTGCGGCATCGCGGCGGGCGCGCGCCCGGTCCTCAGCACCTTTGTCGAAGAGGTTTCCAAGCAGGGACTTTCCGACAAGGTAACGGTCACTCAGACGGGATGCATCGGCATCTGCCAGTACGAGCCGGTCGTCGAGGTGTTCGACGGCGACAAGGAAAAGGTCACCTACGTTAAAATGAACGCCGAAAAGGCGAAGCGCGTCGTTGAAGAGCACCTTAAGGGCGGCAACGTCGTTCACGAGTATACGATAGGCGAAAGCAAGATATAATTTGGAGGGGATACCAAGATGATACGTTCACATGTATTGATTTGCGGCGGCACCGGATGTACTTCCTCCGGAAGCAAGAGAGTCCGCGAGCGCCTGGAAAAAGAACTTGAAGCCAAGGGTCTTACCGAAGAGATAAAGGTAGTACAGACCGGCTGCTTCGGACTTTGCGCCATAGGCCCCATGATGGTAGTTTATCCGGATAACGTGACCTACAGCCACGTGACGCCGGAGGACGTGCCCGAGATAGTCGAAGAGCATCTTTTAAAGGGCCGTCCGGTACAGCGCCTCTTCTATAAAGAGGGCGAAGAGAAGGCGGACGTTCACGGCGTGTCTTCGCTTTCCGAAACCAATTTCTACAAGGTGCAGAAGCGCGTCGCGCTTCGCAACTGCGGCGTAATAAACCCCGAGATAATAGACGAGTACATAGCGCGCGACGGTTACATGGCGCTTGCCAAGGTGCTTACCGAAATGACCCCGGACGACGTTATTCAGACTCTTCTCGATTCGGGCCTTCGCGGCCGCGGCGGCGCGGGCTTCCCGACGGGACTTAAATGGAAGTTCGCCAAGGCGTCGCAGAACGATCAGAAATACGTCTGCATGAACGCCGACGAAGGCGACCCCGGCGCGTTCATGGACCGTTCGGTCCTCGAGGGCGACCCCCACGTCGTTCTGGAAGCTATGGCTATCGCGGGCTACACGATAGGCTCGAGCCAGGGCTATATCTACGTCCGCGCGGAATACCCGATAGCCGTACAAAGACTTAACATCGCCATTAAGCAGGCGAGGGAATACGGGCTTTTGGGCGACAACATACTCGGCACCGGCTTTAAGTTCGACATCGAATTAAGGCTCGGCGCGGGCGCGTTCGTCTGCGGCGAAGAGACCGCGCTTATGACCTCGATAGAGGGCAAGCGCGGCGAGCCGAGGCCCCGTCCTCCTTTCCCGGCGGTAAAGGGACTTTTCCAGAAGCCGTCCATACTCAATAACGTTGAAACGCTCGCCAACATCCCGCAGATAATCTTAAACGGCGCCGAGTGGTTCGCATCCATGGGCACTGAGAAGTCGAAGGGCACCAAGGTCTTCGCGCTCGGCGGCAAGATAAGGCACACCGGCCTTGTCGAAGTTCCGATGGGCACGACGCTTCGCCAGATAGTCGAGGAAGTCGGCGGCGGTATCCCGAACGGCAAGAAGTTCAAAGCGGCGCAGACCGGCGGCCCTTCCGGCGGCTGCATACCCGCCGAGCATTTCGACGTTCCCGTCGATTACGAGAACCTCGCCGCGATCGGCTCTATCATGGGCTCGGGCGGACTTATCGTCATGGACGAGGACAACTGCATGGTCGATATAGCCAAGTTCTTCTTAAAGTTCACGGTCGACGAAAGCTGCGGCAAGTGCACGGCGTGCCGCATAGGTACGCGCCGCCTGCTTGAAATGCTCGAAAAGGTAACGAGCGGCAAGGGCGAGCTTGAGGATATCGACAAGATGGAAGAGCTCTGCAACTACATCAAGCAGAACTCTCTGTGCGGCTTAGGTCAGACGGCGCCGAACCCGGTGCTTTCGACCATCAGATATTTCCGCGACGAATATATAGCCCATATAGTCGATAAGAAGTGCCCGGCGGGCGTCTGCAAAGACCTGCTCACCTACACGATCGACAAGGATAAGTGCATAGGCTGCGGTATGTGCGCCAAGGGATGCCCCGCGGAAGCCATATCGAGGACCGATTACACGGCGCCCGGCCACAAGCTCGCCTCCTTCGCGATAGACGCTTCCAAGTGCGTCAAGTGCGGAGCCTGCGAGGGCACCTGTAAGGTCAAGGCCATAAGCAAGAAATAAGGTAAGGGAGATAAAATTATGGAAATGATAAAGCTTAAGATCGACGGACAGATCGTTGAAGCGCCGAAAGGCTCTACCATACTTGAAGCGGCGAGATACGCGGGAATAAAGATCCCTACCTTATGCTATCTTAAAGACATAAACGCCATAGGCGCCTGCCGCGTCTGCCTTTGCGAGGTAAAGGGCGCGAGAGCGCTCGCCGCGGCTTGCGTTTACCCCATAGACCCCCCGAAGAAGGACCCCAAGACGGGCGAAGAAGTTCTTATGGAGGTCTATACCAACACCCCGAAACTCAGAAAAGCGCGCAAGACCACCATTGAGCTTATCCTTTCAAACCACCGCCGCGAGTGCCTTTCCTGCGTAAGGTCGGGAAGATGCGAGCTTCAGGAGCTTGCTCAGGAATACGGCTGCGACGAGCACAGATTTGAAAGCGACGTCAAGACAGAGGCGATAGAGGACTTAGGCCTCGTTATTGAGAGAGACAATTCCAAGTGCGTGCTTTGCCGCCGCTGCGTCGCGGTCTGCAAACATAATCAGGGCGTAGGCGTCATAGACGTAAACGAGCGCGGCTTCGATACCCATATCGCTCCGGCGTTCGACAAGCCCCTTGAAAAGACCGCCTGCATATCCTGCGGACAGTGCATCACCGTCTGCCCGACCGGCGCTTTAAGAGAAAAGGACGACACCGACAAGGTGTGGGAAGCTCTCGCCGATCCCGAAAAGACGGTCATCGTCGGCACCGCCCCCGCGGTACGCGCGCAGATAGGCGAAGAGTTCGGTCTGCCCATGGGCACCAACTGCGAAGGCAAGATGGCGGGCGCGCTCCGCAGGCTCGGCTTCGATAAGGTGTTCGACGTAGACACCGCGGCGGACATAACTATTATGGAAGAGGGCACCGAGTTTATCGAAAGACTCAAAAACGGCGGCAAGCTTCCGCTTATCACCTCCTGCTCGCCCGGCTGGATAAAGTTCTGCGAATACAATTATCCCGAGTTTTTAGACAACCTTTCCTCGGCAAAGTCGCCTCAGGGAATGTTCGGCGCTTTAATGAAGACCTATTACGCCGAAAAGATGGGCATAGACCCCAAGAATATGGTCGTCGTTTCCGTCATGCCCTGCACCGCCCAGAAGTTTGAGGTCAAGCGCCCCGAGCTTTCAAGCGAAGACGGTATGCCCGACATAGATATCTCCATCACCACCCGCGAGCTTGCGAGGATGATACGCCGCGCCGGCATACTCTTTAACGAGATACCCGACACCGAGACCTTCGACCCCGCCTTCGGCATCGCCTCGGGCGCCGCGCATATATTCGGCGCGACGGGCGGCGTTATGGAAGCGGCGCTTCGCACGGTTTACGAAGTGGTCACGGGCAAAGAGCTTGAGAGCCTTGATTTCCACGACGTGCGCGGCACGCAGGGCATAAAGGAAGCCACCGTAAAGGTCGGCGACCTCGACGTCAACGTCGCCGTCTGCTCCGGCACGGCGAACGCCGCGAAGCTTCTCGACGCCGTCAAGTCCGGCGAAAAGAAGTATCACTTCATCGAAGTTATGGCGTGCCCGGGCGGCTGCGTAAACGGCGGCGGACAGCCCCAGGTCCACGCGAGTATAAGGAACTTCACCGACGTCCGCGCCGAGCGCGCGAAGGCGCTTTACAACGAGGACGCGCAGATGGAGCTTCGCAGATCGCATCTTAACCCGATAGTTCAGGAGATATACAAGACCTATCTCACCGAGGGACCGGGCAAGGGCAAGGCGCATCATCTGCTCCACACCACCTACACGAAGAGAGATAAATATCCCGACTGATTAAGTAAAAGATAGGGACTGCCGCAATTTTCATTTTGCGGCAGTCCTTATTTATTACCTACTTTTTAATGATATATCGGCTCGCGCCGC
>JAFSVO010000265.1 GCA_017444965.1 Clostridia bacterium
AATATCAGATGCCCCGTCAGAACGCTGTCGATCTCGATATATTCCTCGCGGGTGTGGGCGCCGCCGCCTATATAGCCGCCGAGGCAGACGGACGGAATGCCGCGTGAAAGGGGTATATTGCAATCGGTCGAACTCGAGCGCAATCTTATATCGCCGCCGTAATACTTTTTGACGCTGTTTGCGGCTTTGTCTATTATCGCTTTGAGCTTTTCGGGGTCGACGTCGCCCATGCAGGGGCGCTCGCCCACTACTTCGCATGATACGTCAACGCCGTCTTTTTCGGCGTCTTTAAGTATGCTTTCAAACTGCCCGTCCATGTTTTCAAGACACTCTTTATCGTCCGACCTGTATTCAAAAAGCATTTCGGCGTTTTGCGCTATGGTATTGACCGAAGTGCCGCCCGATATAGTCCCTACGTTAAAGGTCGTCTTTGTTCCCTCTTTTGCGGGTATCTTCATTTCATAAAGCCCGCAGACTAATTTTGAAAGAAGATGGATGGCGTTTTTGTTGCCGAAAGCGCCGTAGGAATGGCCGCCCTCGGTCTTTACGGTTATTTTATATCTTTTCGAGCCGACGCACTTTGTCGCAAGCGAGGTATACTGACCGTCTATCGCGAAAAACTCGTCTATCCTGCCGCCGTAATTTTTTATTATCTCGCGCACGCCCTTAAGGTTGCCTAAACCCTCTTCGCACGAATTACAAACGAAGAGTATGCCTTTGTCGGATCTTACGCCGCTTTCAAGCAGGAACTTTACTATCATCATATTCTGCGCGACGTGAACGGTATTGTCGCCTATGCCCGGGCAGCGCCAGTTTTTTTCGTCTTTCTTTATATCAAACGGCGTAAGGTCGGGGAAAACGGTATCGGTATGGGTAAGGACAGCCGTAAGCTTTCCGCCGTTATCGCAGAAAGGAAAAACGACGTTTAAAGCGCCGTCGATAAACACGCCCTCGGCGCCCGCTTTTTCAAGCCACTTTTTACAGAACTCCGCGCGCTTTTCTTCCTTGCCCGAGGGCGCGGGTATGCGGCAAAGCGCGTCCAAAAGCTCGAGCGTTTCATTAATATGCGCCTTTATCCACGCGCTTCCCTTTTCAAGCAGTTCGTTTTTATCCATCTGTTTTTGCACCTCACTTTTGCTTTAATACTACCACTTTTTTCATTGAATTTCAATATAAGCCGTGTTATCATATTAAATATGGGGGGATTATATATGCTTGCTGTTAAAAACGGAAAAATCATGACTATTACGCGCGGCACGATCGAAAACGGCACGGTGCTTATTGATAACGGCAAAATAAAAGCCGTCGGAAATGCTTTGAAGATACCGCGCGGCGCAGAGGTGATCGACGCGACGGGAAAAACAGTTACGCCCGGTCTTATAGAAACGCACGGTCACGTTTCGGTGCACAACGCGCCGCTTGCGCACGGAGAAATAATGGACGTTAACGACTCTTCCTCCCCCAACACGTGTCAGGTAAGAGCGCTTGACGCGTTAAACCCGTTCGACGTTTCTATCCCGAGCGTGCGCAGAGGCGGGCTTACCTCTTTCTGCACCCTTCCGGGTTCGGCAAATATCTGCGGCGGCACGGGTATAGTCTTTAAGCTAAAAGACGCGAATACCGTTTACGATATGATATACGAGGGCAGCGAGTGTATGAAATTCGCCATGGGCGAAAACCCGCGCGACGTATATAACAAAAGAAATATTATGCCCAAAACGAGGATGGGCTGCGGCGCGGTCTTACGCGAGATACTCTTTAAAGCAAAGGAGTATTCGGACGGAAAACTCAGGCACGAAAAAGACCCCTCGGCCGCGGCGCCAAAGCCGGACTTTAAGCTTGAGGCGCTGGTGCCGGTCATTCGCCGCCAAATGAAAGCGCGAATACACTGCCACCGAGCCGACGATATAGTTACGGCGGTAAGGATAGCGAAAGAGTTTGACCTTGATTTCTCGATAGAGCACGCTACGGAGGGATATAAAATAGCCGATTTCCTCGCGAAAGAAGGCGTCTTATGCGTGGTTGGGCCCGTCGCCTCTACCCCCTCGAAAACCGAGCTTCACGGGACCGACCTTAAAAACGCGGCTATACTCGCAAAAGCCGGCGTTGAGATATGCCTTCAGCTTGACGGAAACTACGGCGACTTTATGCTTCCCGTATACGCTGGTCTTGCCGTCGCCTACGGCCTGCCCGAAGAGACGGCGTTTCGTGCGATAACCATAAATCCCGCAAGGCACTTAGGCATAGCCGACAGAGTCGGCTCTATTGAAGTGGGAAAAGACGCCGATCTGGCTATTTTCAACGGTCACCCGCTTTCTTCCTTGACAAGGTGCGAAAAAACAATAATAGACGGCAAAGTATACGATAACCTATCCGCATTTTAAATTACATATAAGGAGTCGGTCAAATGTTAGCAATTAAGAACGGAAAGATAATCACCGTAACGCGCGGTATCATTGAAAAAGGCACGGTACTTATTGAAGACGGCAAGATAAAATCCGTCGGAAAGAGCGTTAAAATACCCAAAGGCGCGGAAGTGATCGACGCGACCGGAAAGACTGTCACGCCCGGGTTTATTGAGGCGCACGGTCATATCTCGGTATCCCAGACGCCTAAAGCCCGCTCGGAAATCACAGATCTTAACGAAACTTCTTCCCCGAATACCTGCCAGGTAAGGGCGCTTGACGCGCTAAATCCCTTCGACGCTTCTATCCCGAGCGCGCGCAGGGGCGGGCTTACTTCTTTCTGCTCTCTCCCCGGCTCAGCCAATATCTGCGGCGGCACGGGTATCGTTTATAAACTTAAAGACGCGTCCACCGTTTACGATATGATATACGAGGGCAGCGAGTGCATGAAATTCGCCATGGGCGAAAACCCCCGCGGCGTTTATAACGCAAGAAATACTATGCCCAAAACGAGGATGGGCTGCGGCGCAGTTTTGCGCGAAACGCTTTTTAACGCGAAAAACTATTCTGACTTAAAGCTCGCGCACGAGAAAGACCCGTCGGTCGCGGCGCCCAAGCCGGATTTTAAGCTTGAGGCGCTGGTGCCGGTCATTCGCCGCCAAATGAAAGCGCGCATACACTGTCACAGAGCCGACGATATAGTTACCGCGATAAGGATAGCAAAAGAGTTTGACTTAGACTTCTCAATAGAGCACGCGACCGAAGGGCATAAAATCGCAGATTATCTCGCGAAAGAAGGCGTCGTTTGCGTCGTGGGTCCCGTCGCCTCTTCGCCCTATAAGAGCGAGCTTCACGGGACGACAATAAGAAACGCTGCCATCCTCGCGAAAGCCGGCGTTGAGATATGCCTGCAGGTCGACGGCGGATATCTTGAATATATGCTTCCTATATACGCCGGCCTTGCCGTAGCCTACGGTCTGCCGGAAGATACGGCTTTTCGTGCGATAACTATTAATCCCGCAAAGCTTCTGGGAATAGCCGACAGAGTCGGCTCGATAGAAGCGGGAAAAGACGCGGATATAGCGATATTCAACGGTCACCCCTTCTGCCCTATGACCAGATGCGAAAAAACAATTATAGACGGCGTCGTATATGATAATATGTCGTCAATTTGAAATATAAATAAATAAAAATATAAGGAGTTGATTTGATGTTAGCCATCAAAAACGGAAAAGTAATGACGATAACGCGCGGCACTATTGAAAACGGTACCGTACTTATCAATGACGGAAAGATAAAAGCCGTCGGTAAAAGCATAAAGATCCCCAAAGGCGCCGACGTTATAGACGCGACCGGAAAAGTCGTTATGCCGGGTCTTATAGAAGCGCACGGTCATATCTCGGTAGAAGCCATACCGCGCGCGCGCGGCGAGGTGACCGATCTTAACGAGACGTCTTCCCCCAACACCTGCCAGATAAGGGCACTTGACGCGTTAAATCCCTTTGACGGCGCTATTCCGAGCGCGCGCAGAGGCGGTCTTACCTCATTCTGCACCCTGCCCGGTTCCGCAAATATATGCGGAGGTACGGGAATAGTATTTAAGCTTAAAGACGCAAATACCGTTTACGATATGATATACGAGGGCAGTGAGGTCATGAAGTTCGCCATGGGCGAAAACCCGCGCGACACCTATAACGGCAGAAACGTTATGCCTAAGACCCGTATGGGCTGCGGCGCTGTTTTACGCGAAATACTTTTTAACGCGAAGGTTTATTCTGACGCGAAACTCGCCCACGAAAAAGACCCGTCCGTTTCCGCGCCGAAACCCGATTTTAAGCTTGAGGCGCTTGTTCCCGTTATCCGCCGCCAAATGAAAGCGCGCATACACTGCCACAGAGCGGACGATATAGTTACCGCTATAAGGATAGCAAGAGAGTTCAACTTAGACTTCTCAATAGAACACGCGACCGAAGGCTACAAGATAGCCGATTTTCTCGCGAAAGAAGGTATCGTTTGCGTAGTAGGTCCTCTTTCCTCTTCGCCCTCTAAAGGCGAGCTTCGCGGAGTAAATCTTAAAAACGCGGGTATCCTCGCAAAAGCCGGCGTAGAAATTTGCCTCCAGGTCGACGGCGGCTACGCCGAATATATGCTTCCCATTTACGCGGGCATTGCGGTCGCGTACGGTCTGCCCGAAGAAACGGCGTTCCGCGCTGTAACTATAAATCCCGCGAAGCACCTGGGTATAGCAGACAGAGTCGGCTCGATAGAAGTCGGAAAAGACGCCGATATCGCGATATTCAACGGTCACCCCTTCTGCTCTATGACGAGATGCGAAAAGACCATAATAGACGGCGTCGTTTACGACAACCTTGAAAGGTGGTAATTATGCGCGAAGTATACGAGTTTTTAAAACAAAGCGGCGTTTTCTATATCGCGACAGACGATAACGGTCAGCCGCGCGTCCGTCCCTTCGGCGCGATATGCGTTTTTGAAAACAAGCTTTATATAATGACGAGCAACCAAAAGCCCGTATATAAACAGCTTGAAAAAAATCCGAACACCGAAATATCTTCCATGACGCCCGACGGAAGATGGATAAGACTTTCGGCGCAGGTCGTGCGCGACGAGCGCTTTGAGGCAAGACGCGCCATGCTCGACGCTAACCCGGACCTGCGGCGCATGTATTCGGAAGACGACGGAAAAATCGAAGTGCTTTTCCTTAAAAACGCAAAAGCCGTTATCTGCTCATTTACGGCGGCGCCCGAAACTTACACATTCTGAACAAGATATGCAAAAACGCTCTGTCCCGCGGGACAGAGCGTTTTGATTTGTATTGGTGATTTATCAGTTCTTGCCGGTGAGCTTTGCTATTTCTTCGGCAAAGTTCTCTTCCTTCTTGGCAATGCCTTCGCCCTTCTCGAAGCGAACGGCGTCTACGAACTTGACCGTTCCGCCGAGAGCCTTTGCGGCAGTCTCGATATACTTTTCGACTGTTAAGGCGTTGTCCTTTACAAAGACCTGCTGGAGCAGGCAATTCTCTTCATAGAACTTGCCTAATTTGCCGGCGGCTATCTTTTCTTTTACGGGCTGGGGCTTTGACGCCATCTTGGGATCGTTGTCCATCTGAGCGACGAGGATCTTCTTTTCTTCCTCAAGCACGTCGTCGGTAACAAGGCTCTTGTCCCAGAAGCGGGGATTTAACGCCGCTATCTGCATGGCAACGTCTTTGCCTATCTGAGTCGCGTCTATTCCGCCGCCGACTTCAATGTTGACAAGAACGCCTATCTTGCCGCCCGCGTGAACGTACGCGACGGAAGTGTTCTTATCAAATCTCTTGAATCTGCGGATCTGAAGGTTTTCGCCTATCGCCATGACTTTTTCGGGCATGGTCTCGGAAACCGTAAGAGCGGTCCCGGGATATTTGCAAGCCATAAGAGCGTCGACGTCGGCGGGATCGTTGTCAAGGACGACCTTGGCGATATCCTTTACGAAAGCGACGAAAAGATCGCTCTTCGCGCAGAAGTCGGTCTCGCAGTTAACTTCGACAACGGCGCCTATACCGTTCTCGACTACGGCAAACGCCATACCTTCGGCGGCTATTCTGCCAGCCTTCTTGGCGGCCTTGGCAAGTCCCTTTTCACGGAGCCATTCTATTGCTTTGTCCATATCGCCGTCGGTCTCGGTGAGGGCCTTTTTGCAGTCCATCATACCGACGTTGGTCATTTCGCGCAGCTTCTTAACGTCCAGAGCAGTAAATGCCATTATTGTTTCCTCCTAAAATAATATCTTTGGAAAATGCCCGTCGGTTCGGCGGGCATTTATGTTCCGGATTACTCCTCGACCGGAGCTTCCTCAGCGGCTTCCGCAGCCTCAACGGGAGCTTCTGCAAGGGACTCGCCCTGACGGCCTTCCTGAACGGCGTTGGCCATAGTGGCAACGATCAGGCGGATGGCGCGGATGGCGTCGTCGTTGCCGGGGATGACGTAGTCGATCTCGTCCGGATCGCAGTTGGTGTCAACGATGGCGACGATGGGGATGTTCAGCTTTCTTGCTTCGGCGATCGCGTTGCGTTCCTTGCGCGGGTCGACGATGAACAGAGCGCCGGGGAGCTTCTTCATGGACT
>JAFSVO010000266.1 GCA_017444965.1 Clostridia bacterium
GCATAGGCGAGAGCTGGGAGGGCTGCGACGCGATCTCGGCGCAGTGGACCGACGCGCGCGGCGGCAAAAGCGTTATCGAAATATCGCCCTTCGCGCGCGGCGGCAAAAGCGTTATCGAAATATCGCCCTTCGCGCGCGAGGTCGTCTTTCCCGTATCCTTCGCCGCGAAAAAGTACGCGGGCGACGTGTATCTTACCCTAAAGGGCGGGCGTCTTGCGAGCGGCGGCGAGGCGCTTTTATCCGCGACCCTTTCGGCGTCGGCGCGCTTCACGGTCGGGGAAAGCCTTTGGGACGGCGAGAGCGAGACCGCCGACATGCCCGACCCGACCGTCGCAGAACAGCTTACGGGGCGCATAACGGAGGTGGAAAACGGCCTGTCATCGCACGCGGGAAGGACGGACAATCCGCATAACGTGACTCAGTCGCAGGTGGGATTAGGCAACGTCAACAACACGTCCGATTTGAATAAGCCGATATCGACGGCGACGCAGACGGCGCTTAACGGCAAATTCGATAAGACGGGAGGCACGATAGAGGGCACCGTTTCCGTTAAAAAGACAAGCGGGGATATGCTCGTATTAAACCGTACCGACACGGCGACGGGGATAGTTACCGTAAACGCCGAGTCGGGCTCAAAGCTTACTTTGTCGTCCGACGACGATGACGTTACCGTAAGAGGCGTAGAGACGCCTGCGGAAGACAACGACGCCGCTAACAAGGAATACGTTGACGACCAGCGCGACGCGGCGAAGGGCTACGCCGAGACGCAGGCGGCGGAAGCGGAGAACAACGCGAAAGAATACGCCGACGGAAAGTTCGTTCCGCTTTCCTCGTCTTCCGATTTATCCGTATCTTCCGACGGCGGCATAGCGATAGACGCAGACGGAAACGCCTTGTTTGAGGGTGAGAACGTTTCGATAAGCGCGAGCGGCTCCGCGGAAAGTACGGTAAATTTAGGAGCAAACAACGTCGTTCTTGAGGTTACCGATTTTAAGCTCTCGGTCGGCAGCGGCGACGCGGAAGGCATACCCGCGGGCATTTCGGCGAACGGAAACAATATACACGGAGTCGGTACGCCCCTTGCCGATACCGACGCCGCGAACAAGGGGTATATCGACGCCGCCATTCTCGCGCTTCTGCCGAAAAAGACGGTCGCGGGTAATCCTATAAGCATATCCGACGGCGCTAACGGCGTCCCACTCGTTTCCTGCACCGCGGACGTTTCGGCAACGGTAACGCGCACGGGCAAGAACTTGACGACGCCGCAAACTATCTATGCAAATGCAGAGGTTCACAACGTAACGACGCTTGAAGGACGTTCTGTGATAAGGATTGTCGACATCCCCGTTTCGGGCGGCGGTACGGTCACTCCGTTCAAGTTTAAGTCGAACACTCGGTACACTATCAGCTTTACGGCGACGGCAAGATGGCGCAATACAGACCATACGACGCAGGGTAGCAATTCGCATTTCTTATTTATTAAGTACACGGATAACTCCGAGGACTATATATACGCGCCGCGCACAGAGGATACGGCGTGGACTTCGTACTCTTTTACGACCGACGCAAACAAAACAATAAGCAAAGTTGGCGTGACGTCTATTGGGCGTTACTTGTATTACTATATCGACCTTAGCACATTCCAATTTGAAGAGGGTGCGACGGAAACCGCGTACGAGGCATACGCCGGACAGACCGCGACCGCGGGCGACGACGGCAGCGTGACGGGGCTTACTACCCTTCCCGGTTACAATTATATTTACACGAGCGGGACAAACCTTTCGGTAACCTACAAACAAGACCTCGCGAAAGCGATAGAAGCTCTGGAGGCGTGATATGGAAGATTTAAACGTACTTATAGCCGAGGTGGACGCGCGGAGCAAGAGCAACACGCACAGAATAGACCGCTTGGAGCAGCGGCAGGGCGAGCTTGACAGCATAGTGCAGTCGGTAGCCCTTCTCGCGCAGGAGCAGGAGCATATCAAGACCGACGTCGCCGAGATAAAGCAGGGCGTGAACGCGCTTCAGAGCAGAAGCGGGAAACGCTGGGACGCGGTAGTCGATAAGGCGCTGCTCGCGATAGTCGGCGCGATAGTCGTCTACGTGCTGGCGAAAATAGGATTTTAAAAAATGCGGAATGCGGAATGAGGAATGCGGAATTATGAAGGACGTATTTAAGAAGCTGTTATCGGTAAAAAGCATTGTTACGCTGTCGATGACGGCGGCGCTTATAGCTATGCTTTTAGGCAACATTGAGCCGAACGAAAAGCTTGTCGCGCTGTTCTGCACGTCTTACGGCGCGGTCATCACTTATTTCTTTACGCGAAAGGAAAACAACGATGACAAATGAGAAAAGCGCGGTAATACTTTCCCCGAAGGACCCGCGGGATTTCCGCGTCGGCGGGACGGTGGACATATCGGGCGATTTCCCGAAGGAGTACGCCGTATGGCAGCCGCCGGTAGAGGATCAGGGCGAGACGGGAAACTGCGTCGCGCAGACGCTGGCGAATATCTATGAAACGTGGCGGCACAATCTGGGCAAGGAACATAAAGACTATTCCGTGGGCTATATCTACGGCAATTCGGAGACCTACGGCATGATCCCGCGCGACGCCTGCGCCGCCGTCTGTAAAGAGGGCGACGTGCTTCGCTCGGTCTGGGAGTGTTTCGAGGAGAACCCGCGCTGTCATTTGAAGAGAATGGCGCTCCCCGCGAGTATCACGGGCGAGGCCGTCTGTATGAGTAAGTATGTAAACATACATACTTTGTCGGAATTAAAAGCGTTTATTTTATCAAACCGCCTGCCCGTTATGCTGATAGCCGAGGGCAAGGTATTTTCGCCCTTCTGCTCGGGCTATCACGCCGTCGCCTGCTACGGCTGGGACAAGGACGATAAGCTGCTCTACACGAACAGTTGGGGCGTCGGCGGCGTATACGGAGACGGGCGCGGAAAAGTAGATTTCAAGAAGACCGAAGAGATATGGGGGGTGTTACCGGTGGAAGAAAAGGTATTTAAGGACGTAAAAGGACATTGGGCAGAGAAATACATTTGCGACGCGGCGGCGAAAGGGATAGTCAACGGCTACGAGGACGGCACTTTTAAGCCGGACAAGCCCGTTACGCGCGCCGAGGTCGCGGCTATGCTTGCGCGGCTCAGCCGCGCAAGCAGCTAAATTCGCCTGACGGCGAGTTATATTGCGTTGCAGTTATATTCGGCTGACGCCGAGTTATATTGCGCTTCGCGCAGTTTTGGATGCGAATTTAATATAACTTTGCGGCAAAGCCGCAAAATATAACTGTGCCGTAAGGCACAATATAACTGCCGCAGAAGGCGGCAATATAACTTTTTTCCGCTTAACGCGCGAAAAGCGATATATTTCGCTTCGCGAAATGAGAAATAAAGGAGGCATATATGCGAGGGACAGAGCATCTTATACCCGAAGCTAGGTGCGCGGCGCGGGCGTTCGCCGACGAGTGCCGGCGCAGGGGACTTCCCGTGCTTATAACCGACACTTTACGCACGAAAGAGGAACAGAACGCGCTTTACGCGCAGGGGCGGTCAACGCCGGGGCAGATAGTAACGAGCTGCCGTTATCCTCATTCGCTTCATAACTGGGGCTGCGCGTTTGATTTCTGCAAGAACGTTGTCGGGCACGAGTACGACGACCCGGATTTCTTCCAAAAATGCGGTCAGCTTGCCGAGGATATGGGGCTCGTTTGGGGCGGGAAATTCAAGAATCCCGACAGGCCGCATATTCAGCTGCGCGAATACGCGCCCGACAAGACGGCTGAATGGCTCTGTTCACACTACGAGTCGCCTGAATACTTTATAAAAATCAAGAAAGCAGAGGCAAAGGACGATATGACTAACGACGAATTTAAGGATATGCTCGAACATAATTTAACGCCCGGGCTTTCGCGCGAGATAGTGCTTTCGGGCATGCGCGCGCTGGCGTTCGAGCCGTGCGACGCGGCGTGGGAAAGCGAGGCGGTCGCTTGGGCGGCGGAACGCGGCATATTCCGAGGCGACGGGACGGGATCCCTTATGCCGAAAAAGCCGGTGACGCGCGCCGAGCTTGCGAAAGCGCTTAAAAACACGTTTGAGGAGGGACGGAAAAATGCAGAAAAAGACGCTTGAGATCATTGGGAAAAAAGAGATAGAAGAGGCAGGCGCGACTCTCGCGCGCTATAAGCGCGGAAAGGCGGGGCTTGACAGGCGGCTCGCAGAGGACGAGCTGTGGTGGGAGCTTCGCCACCGCGAGGCGACCCGCCGCGACAAAAAGCCGCAGGGCGTGCCCGAGCCCGCTTCGGCGTGGCTTTTCAACGCGATACTCAACAAGCACGCCGACGCGACGGACAATTTCCCCGAGCCGCTCGTGCTCCCGCGGGAGCCGTCGGACGAGGAAAGCGCCGACACGCTTTCGCAGGTGCTTCCCGCGGTGCTTGAAAACTGCGACTTCGACAAGACCTATTCGGACAACTGGTGGGAAAAATTAAAGCACGGCACGGCGGCTTACGGCGTTTTCTGGAACCCCGAAAAGGAGGAGGGGCTGGGCGATATCGACGTGCGGCGCCTCGACCTTTTGAAGGTGTTCTGGGAGCCGGGCGTGACCGACGTTCAGCAGTCGCGCAGCCTTTTCCTTATAGAGCTGCGCGACACCGACCTGCTCGAAAAGGAGTACCCCGGGCACGAGGGGAAGCTGTCCGACGACGGGGCGCTTATCAAAGAGTATCTTTACGACGACGCGGTCGACGTCTCGAACAAAAGCGCGGTCGTCGACTGGTACTACAAGGTGCGCGACGGCCGCGGCAGGACGGCTTTGCACTTCGCGAAATTCGTTGGAAGCGAGCTTCTCTACGCGTCGCAGAACGACCCGCTTTACGCCGAGCGCGGCTTCTACGCCCACGGGAAATACCCTGTCGTTTTCGACGTTCTGTTCCCCGAAAAGGGCACGCCGGTCGGGTTCGGATACGTAGCCGTCTGTAAAGACCCGCAGCTTTACATCGACCGTCTTTCGGGCAGTATCCTCGAGAACGCGCTTATCGCGACAAAGAAGCGCTTCTTTATCGGCGGCAGCACGAACGTAAACCGCGAGCAGTTCGCCGACATTAACGAATCCTTCGTCGACGTCGAGGGCGACATATCCGAGCGGGCGGTAAAAGAGATAGAGGTGCGCCCCTTAGACCCCGTCTATCTTTCGGTTCTGAATCTGAAGATAGAGGAGATAAAGGACACTGCGGCGAACCGCGACGTAAACTCGGGCGGCGTAGGCTCGGGCGTTACCGCGGCGGCGGCGGTGCGGGCGCTTCAGGAGGCGGGGAACAAGGCTTCGCGCGATATGATAGAGACGTCATACCGCGCCTATAACGAGATAAACCGCCTGATAATCGAGCTTATGCGCGAGTTTTACGACGAAAAGCGCGTCTTCCGCGTGACGGGCAAAAGCGGCGGGCGCGAGTTCTGCGAGATATCGAACAAGACCCTTTTCGGCGCGGGCGGCGGCGCGCGAAGCCCGGTGTTTGATTTAAAGATACGCGCGCGTAA
>JAFSVO010000267.1 GCA_017444965.1 Clostridia bacterium
GCGTGACGGAGCTGAACGTCCGCGATATGCCCGACGGAAGAACGCTCTTCTTCATATCCTTTGAAATATCCGACGTAGAACAGCTTTCCGAGCTTGTTACAAGACTTAAAAGAAATCAGGATATCTACGACGTTTCAAGAACGATATCCGGTCAAGAGGACAAATAAATGAGAGTAGTGCTTACAAGAGTATCAAGGGCGTCGATAACGATAGACGGCGTCCCCGGCGGCAGTATCGGAAAGGGCTTTTTGGTCCTTTTGGGGGTAGGGCCGGAAGACACGGAAAAGGAAGCGTGTTACCTTGCCAAAAAATGCGCCGAGATGCGCATTTTCGAAGATGAAAACGGAAAAATGAACATGGGACTTTCCGACGTGGGCGGCGGCATGATGGTCGTTTCGAACTTCACGCTTTACGCCGAATGCGCCAAGGGCAGAAGACCGGATTTCTTCTTTGCGGCGAAGCCGGACGTTGCCGTGCCTCTTTACGAAAAGTTTTTGTCGGAGATACGCGCGTACGGCATAGAGCCGGTTTGCGGCACCTTCGGCGCCGATATGCAGATAGATCACGTTAACGACGGCCCCGTCACTCTTATTCTCGACACGGACAGGATGCTTAAAAAATGACTGAAAGCGGAATGAAGATAAGGGCGCTTACGGTAGGGGTTCTTCAGACAAACTGCTATATCCTTGCCGATGATAAGACTAAGGAATGCGCCGTTATAGACCCGGGCGACGAAGCCGAAAGGATACTATCGGCGGCGCAGGGGTATAAAGTCAAATACGTTATTTTGACGCACGGTCATTTCGACCATTTTGAGGCGGCGGAGGAGATAAGAGAAAAAACGGGCGCGCAAACGCTTATTGACAGGCTTGACTACGACCTGCTTTTAAGCGGCGGCGAAAGCGGCGCTCTTCTTATGAAGGACAGCCTTACGCCGAAGATAGACGGTTTTATAAAAGACGGCGACGAACTGACCCTCGGCACGCTTAAGCTTAAGATAATGAGCACGCCGGGGCATACGCAGGGCTCGTGCGTAATAATATGCGATAAGGTCATTTTTTCGGGCGACACGCTCTTTCTCGAAAGCTACGGAAGATGCGACCTTACGGGCGGCTCGGAAGAGGATATGAGAAAAAGTCTTTTAAAACTGTCAGAGCTTCCGGGCGATTACACCGTCCTGCCGGGTCACGGCGACAGAACGTATCTTTCTTACGAGCGGCGCTTTAACCCGCTTATGTCTTTATGAATTATTCCTGTGTAGGTCACGACAGAAAGACCGCCGTTTCGGATATGCTCATATCCCTGCTTCCTGACGAAAAGCATTTTGAAGCGACGGAAAACGCGGACTGCATCACCCGCGCTTATATAAAAGACGGCGTTTTGCACGCTGAGGCGGAGGTCAAAAGGAACGGCATCGTGTCCTCCGGAAGCTGCAGCGAGAAGACGGGCAATAACGAATACGAGCGCAAGCGTGCGGAAAGCTACGCGGTAAAAACCGCGCTTTACAAAGCTTTATTGCCGACGCTTGAAAAAAAGCCCGCGTGGGGTTCGCTTACCGGGGTCACACCCGCAAAACCCGTCAGGCTTTATCTTGCGGAAGGGCATACCGAAAAAGAGGCTGTTAAGTGGCTTTGCGACAGGTACTATGCGGACGAAAGCCGTGCCGTTTTATGCGTCGCGGCGGCAAAAGCGGCGCTTAAAGTCGAAGATTCGCTTTCCGAAAAAGAAGCGCAGATCTACGTAGGCATTCCTTTTTGTCCTTCCAAGTGCGCTTACTGTTCTTTTGTCAGCAACGACGTAAAAAGATGGGGACATCTTATAGAGCCGTATTTTAACTCGCTTTTAAAAGAGATATCCGCCGCGGGCAGTATGATGAAAAGAGAAGGCCTTCGGGCGGGCTCGATATACGTCGGCGGCGGCACGCCGACAGTCCTTTCGGCGCAGCAGCTCGAAAAGCTTTTGTCGCGCCTTTACGAATGCGTCGGCATAGAGGGAGTATCGGAGATAACCGTCGAAGCGGGAAGACCCGATACGATAACCGAAGAAAAGCTTAAAGTACTGAGCGGCGCCGGAGTAACAAGAATAAGCATAAACCCGCAGACAATGAAGGATTCCGTGCTTGCCGCGGTAAAAAGACCGCATACCGCCGAGGATATCAAAAGGGCGTATTATTCCGCGCGCAAGGTCGGCGATTTTATAATAAACTGCGATCTTATCGCGGGGCTTCCGACCGACGACGCGGAAGGGCTTTTGTTCAGCGTTAAAGAGCTTACAGACCTTGCGCCCGAAAACATAACCGTACACTGTCTTGCGAGAAAAAAAGGCGCGCCTTTAAAAACCGAAAAGAGCGGAGCGAATATTACCGAAGAGGATCTTGACGTCTGTTACCGTGTTTTGTCCGACGCGAAGTACGAGCCGTATTACCTATACAGACAAAAGTATTCCGCAGGCGGGCTTGAAAACGTAGGTTTTTGCAAAAACGGACTGATTTCGCGATATAATATTTGTATGATGGAAGAAACGGGAAGTGTAATAGCGCTGGGCTCCGGCGGGATATCCAAGCTTTATCCCGATAAAGAGGGCAAAATAATCAGGATATGCAATCCCAAATATCCTCTTGAATATATTGAAAGAATAGACAGCATAGCCGACAATAAACTGAACATAAACATTTAAGAAAAGGAGAATGAATTATGGAACAAACGGTAAGAGATCTTCTGGAAAAGGCAAAAGAGCTCGCATGCGCGGCAGGCAAAGCGGCGGGAAACGCGGCGGACGCGGCGTCCAAAAAGGCGGGAGAAGCTTTTGAAACGACCAAGCTCGCGCTCTCGAACTTTGACCTCAACACGGA
>JAFSVO010000268.1 GCA_017444965.1 Clostridia bacterium
AACTCCCCAGCGCATCTCTTACCTCGACTGCACCTGGTTCTGCCATTCTGTCTATAACTCGGCTTTCAACTATACGATAAAGGAAAGCATCTCAACAAAGGTCATCGACACTACCGACGGCGAGGTATACCGCCGCACCTCCGAGCGGATAAAGGCGGATCCCGAAGAAGCAAGAAAAGAGTTTTTAGAGACGATACAGCCGGGCGACATGATAATGTACTCAGACCGTGAAGCAGGCGTCAGTCACGGCATGCTTTACATAGGCAACGGAATGACAATTCACTGTTCGAGCGGCTCGCGCAAGGCGGGCGGAAAAGCAGATTACAATAAAACCGCGAAGATCGACTGCAAAGAGCCGATGGGCGGCGTTCTTTACTCTGAACTCGGCGTAGTTTGTGACGACACTTCAAGCGAATATTACTGCTTTAAGGGCAACAAAGATCTTCTTCTCTTAAGGCCGCTGGCTTCCGGCGTAAAGCCCACCGCTGACGCCGTCGCCCGCGCCAAAAACCTTAAAGGCGTTATATGCTGGAAGGAATCCACAAGAACGGGGGGCGCGACGGTCAACCCCGGAGAGGACGTCACCTTTACCTACTTCATCCGAAACGACACGATGAAGGACAAGCAGATAAGCGTGACCGATAAACTGCCCGCGAATACGACCTTTAAGTCGGGCGACGTAAAGTTTACGAACGGCGAACTTAACACGACGGTCACCGTTCCCGCGAGGTCACTCGTTTCGTTAAGTTTCACCGTTACGGTATCCCCCTCGGCGCCTTACGGGAAAATTCCCTGCGGCGATACGGCTATAGGCGGCGTTAAACTTTACGATTACGCGCCGATAGTCGTCGCAAAAACGCTGACCGCCGCGGAGCAGGCGAAAATAGCCGCGGCGAACGTCACCGCGGCGACCGACTCCGAACTTATAGCCAAGACCTACGCCGAGATAGGCAAAACCGTAAACCTGCCCTCCGGCGCGGATCTCCTGAACAGATTTATGAGCGTCAGCGCAAAATCCGTCTCCTTCACCCTCTCTTCCAAAGATTTTAAACTCGTGCCGCAGGGCCTTTACGGCGGCAGATACTACCCCGGCACCGAGTTTGAAAGGATACGCCACATAGGCGTTGAAAACGCCATGTGCGGCGACGTTCTGATAGTGCTGAGAGACCCCTCAAAACTTAACGAAGTTCAGTGCTACCTCTGCGTAGGCGACGGAAAATTCAAGACGACAGAGAACGGCGCCGTCAAAGACGTGCCCTCGGTCGCCGCCGCGTCGTTATTTGATTCGCTTATAGGCGAACACGCGTTTCTAATAATACGGCCGTCCTTCGGCTTCTGACAGACATTCTTTGCGGCAGGCGTAAGCCTGCCGCTTTTTTAATATTAATATTAAGTAATGATCGTTTTATCAGTTGAAAAAGCAAACGGTTTCTGTTAAAATAAAAATGTTAACGTAGGTTTAACTTTTCAAGGAGGCGTGAGATATGAGAAAAACGGTTTCTCTTTTGCTGGCTCTCGTTATGATAATATCGGTTTTCGCCGCGTGCGGTGAAAAAACCGAAGCGCCCGTGACGCCGGGCGACGACTCGGCCGCGAGCGCCGACGCGACAGTACCCGCGACCGCGACCGACGACGAGGAGGGCGACAAGGAAGCTACCGAAACGGTGACCGAGACGGGAGACGTGACCCTGCCTCCCGAAAATACGCAGACCCCCGCGGACGCGCCGCAAACGACGCAGACCCCTCAGACGCAGACGCCTCAGTCTCAAACTGCGCCCGACACAAGTACAAGCGCGCCTCCCGCGCAGCAGACGACCTCGGGCGGAAGCGCCGCGACTCCCCTGCCGCCCGAAAACAGAAAGTATTACAGTATTTACGTATGGGGCGACGCGGTCGTGAACGTCCACACCCCCTTTGATATCCTTTACGGCATGGCGCGCGCCGCAGGTCACGACGTGGACCTTAACGGCGGCGCGTACGACAATTTAGGTGCTTCGACGACCTACAGCCTTTACGAGCTTTTCACCTACACGGGCAGCGGCGCCGACGTAAAGGCGACCGGCTTTAAAAACGCGAAGTTCCAAAAGACCGTAAGCTCCCCTCTCGACTGCCTTATCATTTTAGTCAGCCGCGACCGTTCGATGATGGGTATTGAAAACGAGACCAAGCTTATCGAGGCGTTCGATATGACCCAAAAGGCCTATTACGCCGCAAACCCGAACGGCAGGATAATACTTTTGGCGCCTATGCCCTATAAGGACACGCAAGGCGAGCACGGCGTAAAATTCAAGGTAAACGACACCGATTCGCACGGCCATTCCGAGCGCATAAAGGCGTTCGCGCAGAAGATGGCGGCGAAAGCCACGGGAAATATCATGATCGAGCAGCTCGGCGACGCTTTCGAGTGGTTTGAAAAGAACTACGCGGCGCAGGGCTACGAGATATACGATCAGGGCGGCATTTATCAGAGCGTCGCCGGCGCGTACTTCATTTCCTGCCTTACCTATGCGTATCTTTGGAACGAGTCCCCCGTCGGAATTACCGAATACGGCTATCTGACGCGCGACGCCGCCGAGTTTATACAGAAAGCGGCGCACAAGTTCGTTTTCGGGACCGACGCCCCCTCTTCCGTCAATCGCGGAACGCCCATTCCCCACGACGCGTTCGAGCAATGCGATCCGCGCACCATGTCAAAGCGCGACGAAAGATTTAAAAACGAAGTTTATCCCAAGTATTTCGACGAGTTCTTCGCCACGGCTTACTGCTATGAAGCTTTCGGCGGCGCGGTGCAGTACGACCAGAACAATATCGCCAAAGCCTCGGGCGCGACGAGACGTCTTCATCAGGGCGTCGACCCGACTTTTATCACGCCTCAGCGCATCTCTTACCTTGACTGCACCTGGTTCTGCCATTCGGTCTACGACTCGGCTTTCAATTACGTAATCAAGGAAACCGTCAATACCAAGGTCATCGAAACG
>JAFSVO010000269.1 GCA_017444965.1 Clostridia bacterium
ATATCAGTTTTATTTGTTTTCGGTATCCGCGCCGGAGGCGGGGTTTTCGGCGGACGGCTCGGCTTTTTTATTTCCTTTATACTCGACGCACATCATGGTAAGGTCGTCGAACTGTTCGGCGTCCTTTACGAAGCCGTCCACCGCCCGTCTTACGTTTTCAAGCGTTTCCCTGGGCGAAAGGTCGGGCGCGGAGTTCAGCGCGTCTGTCATTCTGTCAACGCCGAAAAGCTCTTTTTCGGCGTTCGTCGCCTCGGGCACGCCGTCGGTGTATACGAAGAGCTTTGAGCCGGGCTTAAGCGTCACCTCGTATTCCTTGTACTTTGCGCCGTCCATACCGCCGATGACGAAGCCGTGCTTATCCTTAAACAGCTCGAAGCCGCCGTCGGGCGTTTTTATCACCGGGAACTCGTGCCCGGCGTTCGCCGCGGTAAGCTTGCCGGTAGATATCTCAAGTATGCCGAGCCACACCGTGACGAACATTTCCTCGCGGTTATTCGAGCAGATAGCCGCGTTCGTATCCTGAAGGATCTGCGCCGGGCTTTTGCCCATCTGAGCGTTGTTCGCGAGGATTATCATAGAAGCCATCATAAAGAGCGCGGCGGGAACGCCCTTGCCCGACACGTCGGCTATGAACAGGCAGAGGTGATCGTCGTCTATGAGGAAGAAGTCGTAGAAGTCGCCGCCGACTTCCTTCGCGGGGTCCATCGAGGCGTAGATGTCGAACTCGGGGCGTTCGGGGAAGGCGGGATATATGCTCGGAAGCATATCCGCCTGAATGCGGGTCGCAAGTGAAAGCTCGGCGCCGATGCGCTCCTTTTCCGCCGACACACGCGCCACTTCGGAAATATATTCAAGCGTCTTGCCCGAAAGCATGGCGAAGGATTCAGCCAAGACCTCTATTTCGTCGCCCGTGCGGTACTCTTTTTCCATCTTGAACTGAAGGTCGTCTCCGCCTAATGAGCGCACCCTGGTCGTTATGGCTTCAAGGGGCTTTACTATGCGCCCCGAAAGTATGAGCGCCGCCGTAACGGCTATAACGACGACTGCGGCTATAAGCACGAGGATGGTCGTTCTCGAGTGGCTCATCGCGTCGTAAAACGACTCGGAGGCGCCCGTCTGTATCTCGTTAAAGCGCGTGACCATCGCCGCCGAGGGCTGATCTGCAAGAGCTTTAGGAACGACGCTCAAGACCGCCCAGCCGACGTTGCTTATCGGCGAGCCCGCTACGTAAAATGGCTCTCCGTCTATATTAATAAGCCGCAGTCCGGTATTCTTTTCAAGCGAATCGCGCACGAAAAGGGCAAGCTCGCCGTTGGCGTTCTCCCTTAAGTCTTCGCCCCGGCTTGCCGGCATAGCCATAAAGGCGCCCTCGCTCTGCGGGGAAAAGAGGACGTGGCCGTTCTGATTTACTATGCAGATAAAGCTCCCGTTCTGCGCCGCGCCGTTGACCGCGGCGGAGACGTCGTTTAAGAAAAGGTCGGCGCCTATAACGGCGACGAGCTCGCCGTCAACGTATACGGGAAGCGAGCACATTATGCTTATCTCGCCCGTGAAAAGATCGGTCGTAACGTCGGTAAAATAAAGCTTGCCGGTATCTTTCGCGCCGTTGTACCAAAGGCGTTCGCGGATGGGTATAGGGATAAGAGCGCCGTTTTCATCAAACTTGGTCCCCGAATGGTCGTCAACGAGAAGCATGACCCCGTCGGGCAGGGCGCAGTAGCAGGAATCGACGTTAGAGTCTGCATATATCGCCGTCATAAGGTCGGCAAGGTTGCCGATAAGCCCGAGCTTGCGCGATATAGTCCTGTCGGAAAGGTCGACTCCCTCTTCGCAAAGCACCTGTACGCTGATCTGCCCGTCCTTGGCTTTATCGGGCAGGGGCGCTTCCCTTACGGGGTACTTTGAGGGGGCGGCGAAAAGATTGCCCGTGTAGTCGGCTATGACGTTAACGACGCGCACCGTGTCGCCGAAAACGTCGCCTGCGATGTACGCTTCCATCTGCGTGCTTTGAGTCATACTTGACTCAAGCACCGCCGCCATCGTTTCTTCCGATATCTTCTCCATAGACTCTTTCTGCGAGTCGCTCGTTTCACCGACGAGGGTGGTAAGATACCCGGACTGGTGGATTATGACGGCTGAATACGCCGCCATCATAAGAATGACCGTGATAAGCACAAGGTTGAATATCTTGTGCTTTATCCCGCCTAAAACCAAAAACTTGAATCTTTTCATAACATGCCCGACCGCTCTTTCATAATTTTCAAAGTAAAGGCGCCGCAGAAGGTCTCTTCGGCGCCCGCTTAAGTTTTCCTTCAATAAAAATATGAAAATATTTTATCATAAAGAAAAGATTTTTTCAACGCTTTTCCGCAGCGCCGATATATCCGGTCTGTCCGCCGTTCTCTTTCGGGCGCCGAAGCGCCTTTTTCAAAAGCCGTCGGGGCGGGAGCGTCGGGATATGTCGCGCTTAAAGTACGTTCACTCGGATAAGTCGGTAACGTCAACGTCGGGAACTATCGTCAGCTCATAATCGGGATAAAGCGCCCCTATTTCGGAAGTCAGCGTTTGCAGCGCTTCTTTTCTTTCAACGTCGAAGCTTATGACGACGTCGAAGCGGATGGTCTTTTCTTCCGTGTCGGCGTAAAAGCCGTGCATCTGCAAAGCCCAGTCGTGGGACATGACCGTCTTTTGTACGTCGTTGCGTATCTTCGCCGCTTCTTCGTCGGAGGTGTTGAAGGAGTAGACGCCGATGCCGGTAAGGATGACGCCCGTCTTGTGAAAAACGTCGACCTGTATCTTACGCGTAAGCTTATCGACGTCGGAAACGCTCATGCTGTCGGGCAGCTCGACGTGCACCGCGCCGTTGTTTTTGTTCGGACCGTAATTGAAAAGCGTAACGTCATACGCGCCTAAAACTCCCTCTTCCGCGCATATGATCTCTTTCAGCTCTTTGGTAGTTTCCGCGTCCTCACGTTTTCCGATAACGTCGTTCAGCGTCTCGATCATCATCTCGATACCGGCTTTGATGATAAATCCCGCGATAACGACGCCCACGTACGCTTCCAAAGAAACGCCCCATATAAGATATATGACCGCCGAGGCGAGCACCGACGCCGACAGTACCGCGTCGAACAGCGCGTCCGAGCCGGATGCGACAAGCGCGCCGGAATTAACCTTTTTGCCCTGCTTTTTAACGTACGTCCCGAGTATCAGCTTAACTGCGACGGCGACGGAAATAATGATTATGGAAACGGCGCTGTAATCGGCGGCCTCAGGCGTAATTATCTTCTTTACCGACTCGACGAGCGACGTGATGCCGGCGTAAAGCACGAGCGCGGCGACTATCATTGAGCTTAAGTATTCTATCCTGCCGTAGCCGAGCGGATGCTTTTTGTCCGGCTGCTTCGCGCCGAGCTTCGCGCCGATTATGGTGACGACCGACGACAGCGCGTCGGACAGGTTGTTCACCGCGTCGAGGATAACGGCGATAGAGTTCGACATAAGCCCGACAAACGCCTTGAACCCGACGAGGAACAGGTTCGTTACGATGCCGATAACGCTTGTTTTGACTATCGTTTTTTCTCTTATCGCGCTTTGTTCTTCAACGTTTTCTTTTGACATAATTGCCTCCGTGACAGGTATTTTATTATTCTTTATTCTGCGCGTGGCTTGAATACTTTAAAAACGCGCGTATAAGCAGCATATAGCAGACCGTCTTCGGGACCATGAGCATTCCGAGGGCGGGCAGAAAAGGCGCCGTGACCGCGACGGAAATATAGAAAATAAAGGACAGCGCAACTATCAGCCACACGCGCCGAAAGGCGTCGATCTCTTTTCGCGTTTTGAAGAAAATACAAGCGATGACGGCGCCGAGCGCGATGAAGGGCGCGTTCCGGATCACGCCCCAAAGCGCGGGGCTGTCGTTTTCAAGCCATCTGTTCTGCGGCAGGGCGCACAGTATAACGCGGACCGCCGAAAGGGCGTAAACCGCGGCGCCGAGCCCTTTTGTACCGCGCTTTCCGTAAGCCTCGACCCACAGCCTGAACATAAGCGCGTAGAAGACGGTCATCGTGACGGACGTCACGAGCTTGCCCGCGCCGAGCCACGCGGTAAGGTCGGCGCCTGAATAATAGCCGAGCACGCGCGGGACTAAGTGAAACGCGTCGCCGCAGCCGAGGATAAGCGCCGCGGATCCCATAAGCTTTCCTATACGGTCGCGCCGCCTGCAAAGAATATATATCCCCGAAATTACGGCGAAAAGCAGATAGAATATATCGAAAGCGCTTTCTGCGTATTTCATCGGTTTATTATCCTATCGCCTTTTCGACCTCCGCGCGGACGGTCTTCATATCGTCGGTCGGCTCAAAGCGGGCGACGACCTTTCCGTCGCGGCCTATAAGGAACTTTGTGAAGTTCCAGCCTATATACGTTTTATCGCCGAACTTTTTGTTGTTCATTTTCGCGAACTTGTTAAGCGCGGCGTTTTTCAAGCCCTTGCCGAAGCCGCGGAAGGGCTTTTCCGACGCGAGATACGCGAAAAGCGGATCGGCGTTTTCCCCGTTCACGTCTGTTTTGGCGAACTGCGGGAACTCCGTTCCGAATTTGAGCGTGCAAAACTCGTGTATCTCTTCGTCGCTTCCCGGCGCCTGCCCGGCGAACTGGTTGGACGGAAAATCAAGTATTTCAAAGCCCTTATCGCGCAGGTCCTTATACATCGCCTCAAGCGGCTCGTAATGCGGCGTAAATCCGCACCCCGTCGCCGTGTTGACGATAAGCAGCACCTTTCCCTTGTATTCCGAAAGGCTGACGTCGTTTCCGTTTCTGTCTTTTACCGTGAAATCATAGACCGTTGCCATTTTGCTTTCCTTCTTTTTCAAATCATCGATCTTACGAATTGCTTAGCCCTTTCAAGGTCTTCGCCGGACGGCAGACCTTTGTTTATAAATATCCACGACGCGGCGCAGTGAAACTCTTTTTCGCAAAGCTTGATACCGAGTCTGTCCGTCTCTTTTTTGACGGCTTTGAAGGTCGACGCCCCCGAAGCCGATGTGTTCATGTTCACGACCTCGCCTGCGTTTTCCCTGTTTCGTTCAAGAAACTCCTTGACCTCTTTGTCGATATCCGCGGCGTACATGGCGTTTATAAGAAAGAGTCTGTCGACCCTTTCGGGAAGGTCGACGGAAACGTCCTCAGCCGGGACGTCGATCGCGGAAGATACCGCGTCGGCAAGCTTTTTCGTGTTGCCCTTCTTCGATTTCGTGAAATATCTGACGGCGACAGTCATCGTTTATTCTCCTTTTCTTTATCTTTTATAATTGTATAAAGCGCGCGAATGATTTGTCAAGCGGTTTTACGCATTTTAACGCGCGTTTTTTCGCTCCGCACGGCGGGTTTTAAAAGGGCTTTAAGCGCTTATTCTTTCTTGACATATACGCAAAACTGTGGTAGTATAATTTAGCGTTTTGAATATATACGGAGAGGTATCGAAGAGGGGAACGAGCTGAGCGCGTCCTGCGGACGATTAAGCGAAGCGAGTGAGTGGCAGCGGTCGAAAAAGTCAAGGATAAGACGCGGCAGCGTCCCGCGGACTTTTTCGGGTACCGCAACAGGACATAACGAGGCGGTCCACATCTGCCGGTATAAAAACGGAAGGCATATCCGAAAAACAATTTAATATAACACGGAGAGGTATCGAAGCGGTCATAACGAGGCGGTCTTGAAAACCGTTTGGGGGCAACCCCACATGGGTTCGAATCCCATCCTCTCCGCCATAAGCAATAACAGCACCCTTGCGGTGCTGTTACTGTTTATAAGTAATGAACAGATGGGATTCGAACGGCGCGGTAGTGAAGGACACCCCGGTGGGTTGTCAGAGCCGCGCC
>JAFSVO010000270.1 GCA_017444965.1 Clostridia bacterium
CTCGGTTTTGTACCTTTTGGAAGTTCTTAGACAAATAAAAAACACGCGAAAGCGTGTTTTTTATTTGGTGCAACTAAGTGTTCCGCTGACGCGGAACGTGAAGTATCCTACGGACGTGAAGCGCGCTTCGCGCGTGAAGTGTGCCTTTCGGCATGATGCGGAACACTTAACTTCACTTTGCGGCAAAGCCGCAATACTTCACGGCGAGCAAAAGCGAGCCGCTTCACTTGCCCGCAAGGGCAAACTTCACTTTTCCCCTCAAAAAACATTCAGGAAATAATTGCAACCTGAAATATTTTGTGGTATTATATAAGTTAAAGGGAAAATAGGCACAAAATACGGCGAGGGGCGGCCCGAGCCGCAGAATAAACCGAATGTGAAAAGGAGAAGATCATGAAAAAAACGGTCGTATGGTTATTGTGCGTATCGCTTCTGGCGACGGCGCTCTCTTACGCTGTTTTCGGCGCGACGGCTCTTACCGAAAAAGACGTCGAGATCTCCGGAATAACGGCGCAGTATTATACCGGCGTCGCGATCACGCCGGACCCGAAAATAGTTTATAACGGCACGGTGCTCAAAGAGGGCAAGGATTATAAGCTTTCTTATTCAAATAACGTGGTCGCCGGCTCAACGGCGAGCGTGTATATAACTTTTATGGGGGATTACGAGGGAGAGATAGTAAGGTCCTTCTTTATAGTCCCGCAGAGTTCGTCAGGCGGCACGGTGGCGAGCGGCTCCGATTCTACCGTCGCGGCGAGCGCGATAACCGTCGTGCAGAGTCCGGGCGGCACGGTGACCTGTGAAAACAAAAAGGCGATAACGGGCGCGTCTATCGGCTTTTCCGTCACGGCGAACGACGGCTATTACGTACTGTCCGTCAGCGTCAACGACGCTAACGGCTCGCCAATTACGGTAAACGACAAGGGCTACGGCATGTATTCGTTTAAAATGCCCTCCCGCGCGGTAGTCATATCCGCCGAGTTTACGGATAAAAAGCCCGCGGCGACCGCCGCCCCGACGACCACGACGACTCCCCAGACGACCACGACCGCGAATACCGGCGTAGTCGGCGTCGCGTCCGACGGACTTACGCCCGTAACGCTTACCGATATCCCGCAGCAGCAGGAAACGTTCAAAAATCCCTTTACCGACGTTAAAGAGAGCGATTATTTCTATGAACCCGTAATGTGGGCTTATAAAAAGAACGTCACAAAGGGCATGACCGATACGACCTTCGTCCCCTCGGGCACCTGCACGAGAGGGCAGACGGTCACCTTCCTCTGGAGGGCGGCGGGCTCGCCGAACCCCGAAAACAACGCGAACCCCTTTACCGACATAAAAGAGAGCGACTATTTCTATAAAGCCGTTCTGTGGGCGGTCGAGCAGGGGATAACCAAGGGCACCGCCGAAAAGACCTTCTCGCCCTCGGCTACCTGCACAAGAGGCCAGGTCGTGACCTTCCTTTACAGGGCGACGTCCGGCACAGTATCTTCCGTAAAGACGGCGTTTACCGACGTTGACGTAAACGAATATTACGCCGACCCCGTCGCGTGGGCGGTCGAAAAAGGCGTGACCACCGGCGTTACGGCGACGACCTTCGCCCCCAAAAACAACTGCACGAGAGGGCAGATAGTAACCTTCATCTACAGAGCGATGGGAAAATAAGATAATTAATAAATCCGCGGCGGAACGAAACGTTTCGCCGCGATTTTTTTATAATTTCGCTTTATACGTTAAATGCAAAGGTCGCAGAAATTTACGGGTATCATTCTCGCAAGATCGGTCGGCGCGACCTCTACCTGATAGCCTATTTTCCCGGCGCTGAAAAAGACAGTTTCAAAGCTTTCGGCGGACGCGTCGGCGAAGGTCTTAAAGAGCTTTTTCATACCTATCGGGGAGCAGCCGCCGTGAACGTAGCCGCAGGTCGGGAGAAGGTCTTTCGACTTTATCATTTCAACATTCTTTTCGCCCGCGGCGCGGGCGGCTTTTTTTAAATCGAGCTCGCCTTCAACAGGTATCATGAAAACGAAGTGCTCGCCGCTTCTGCCGACGGTGACGAGGGTCTTGAACACTCTTTTCGGGTCCTGCCCGAGGATAGCCGCTATCTCCTCGCCGTTGGTCGTGCCCGCGTTTACGTAGTTATAGCTTTTATAGGTCACTTT
This sequence comes from Clostridia bacterium, assembly GCA_017444965.1. Classification (GTDB taxonomy): domain Bacteria; phylum Bacillota; class Clostridia; order Oscillospirales; family Butyricicoccaceae; genus RGIG3513. The sequence continues at coordinate 2,163 of JAFSVO010000270.1, forward strand.
TTTCTGCTCTAAAAGGCGCATGACGTTTGTCTTTTCGTCCTTCATAAAAGTGAAGCCACCTCCGAAACGCGTTTTATCTCGAAATCGACTTTTTCGGAATAGGGAAGGGCGCGCGGGTTGTAAAAGCAGGTCTTTATGCCCGTCCTGCGCCCGCCCTCCATGTCGGAAGTCTGCGAGTCGCCGACTATCATGATCTCTTCGCGCGAAACGCCGGGAAGACCGCCGAAAACGGCGTCGAAAAAGCGCGGGTCGGGCTTTTCAAAGCCGACCTTTTCGGATATGTATATTTGGTCTAAAAGCGTATCGAGCCCCGATTTTTTAAGCTTTCTGCTCTGGGCAACAAGCGTGCCGTTGGTCACACCGCACTGGATAACGCGACCGCGCAGCGCTTTTACGGTCTCTTCGGCGCCCTCGGTGAAAAGCACCGTGTCGCCTAATCTCACCTGATATTCTTCGTTAAAGGCGGGGGCGACGTCCGGGTCTATACCGTGAAGAGAAAAGAATTCGCGAAAACGCCCTACGAGTATCTGCGGCTTTTCCTTTTTTTTCTGCTCTAAAAGCCGCCAGTAGCGTGTGTTTATCTCCGAATACTCCGCGACCCATTCGTCGGGGCATTCGCCTAAGCCGAATATATTAAAGCAGGCTTTTATGGCGGCCTTTTCGCCCGCCTTGAAATCTATCAAAGTGCCGTCTATATCCCAGAGGATCGCCTTTATCATAACTTTAAGGCTCCTTTTATTCTTGAAGAAACGAGCTTCGCGAGCAGGATCTTTAAAATATCGGGGATCACGAAGGGGATGATAAGCGCCGCGGGCCTCGCGCCGTGGAACACGAACGCGTACCACAGAACGCCGCACAGATAGCAGGCAAAAAGCCCGGCGAGCATAAAAAGCAGGTCAAGCCGCGGGTTTTTGACGGCGTAGTACAAAAGCCAATACAAAAGCGCCGTCGCGATAAAACCGAAGATAAAGCCGCCGGACGCGCCGAAAAGGTGCCCTATCCCGCCGCGGAAGCCCGAAAAAACGGGGACGCCGCAAACGCCCATAAGGGTATAAAGGACGACCGAAAGCGTGCCGCGCCTGCCGCCTAAGCAAAAAAGCGCGAGCGCGACGGCGAAGGTCTGCAGAGTAAACGGGACGGCGAAAAGGGGTATCGTTATCTGAGCGCACAGGGCGATGATGACCGCCGAAAGCGCGATAAAGGCGAGGTCACGGGTTTTCACGTCTTTTTCTCCTTTTGTTAATGAAAACGAACAGCTCGGTCACGACGAAAAAGAGGCAGGCGCCGGAAAGGTTTAAAATAAGGTCGTCTATATCGAGCGAGCCGCGATAGGTAAGAAACTGAATTATTTCAACGGCGGATATCAAAATGAGTTCAAATATAAAAAACCTTATAAAATTGGAATACTTCTTCGGGAAAAGCAGGGGCAGAAAAAAGCCCTGCGGCGCGAAGGCGAAAAGATTCCCCAAAAGGTTAATAAGCGAAAGCCCGACGAGCCGCCCGTTCTTCAGAAGCTTTTCATATTCCCTTATCGTTTTGAAGGGAGTAAGGTTGCAGTAATAAAGATGGCTTTCCGAAAAAACGCCCTCCTCGCCGGCATCATTAAGCGGCCTTAAGCCGTGCTCGAAAAAAAGCAGGTACACAAGAAAAGCGAGATAAATAACGAAAACAAGGAAAAGCAGGAACTTAGGCGTTCTGCGTTTTTTCATATTATTCGCTGAAAAGGGGAGTCGAGTAGTAGCGCTCCGCCGTATCGGGAAGGACTGTGACGACGGTCTTCCCGGGCCCGAGCTTTTTCGCGAGCTTCAGGGCCGCCGCGACGTTCGTGCCGCTCGATATGCCGCACATAAGCCCCTCTTCGCGGGCGAGCCTTTTCGCCGTGTCGAGCGCTTCCGCGTCGGTCACGACGTATATGCTGCTGTAAATAGTCTGGTCGAGGTTGTCGGGGATAATGCCGTCGCCTATGCCCATCTGCAGATGTGTGCCTATCGTGCCGCCCGCGAGGATGGCGGCGTTTTCGGGTTCTACCGCCCATATTTCTATATCGGGGTTGTGCTCTTTCAGCACTTTTCCTATGCCCGAAAGGGTGCCGCCCGTGCCGATGCCGCTGCAGAAGCCGTGAACGGGGCCGTTTACGTCGCGGAGTATTTCCTGCGCCGTGTATTTTATCTGCGCCTGCACGTTTTCGGGGTTGGAAAACTGCTGGGGCACGAAAACGTTCGGGTTTTTCTCTTTCATGCGCAGAGCGGTGTTCAGGCATTCCTCAATGCACTTGCCTATATCGCCGGGGTCGTGGATGACCCTTACCTCGGCGCCGTAATGGCGTATAAGCTTCATTCTTTCCGAGCTTACCGAGTCGGGAAGCACGATAATGGTGCGGTAGCCCTTAACCGCGCCCACGAGCGCGAGCCCTATGCCCTGATTGCCGCTCGTCGGCTCGACTATTATGCTGTTTTTGTTAAGTATGCCTTCTTTTTCCGCCGCCTCTATCATATTGAGAGCCGTGCGGGATTTTATTGAGCCGCCTATGTTCACGCCCTCGAATTTGACGAGCACCCGCGCGCTGTCGGGGCCGGTCATTTTGTTAAGGCGCACTAAGGGCGTGTTGCCCATGGCGTCAAGCACGTTGTTGTAAAGCAAGGGGAATGCCTTCTTTCCGTATACGTATTGGTTTACCGGGGTTTAGAAGCGCCCCAGAAGTTTGTCTAATTCGCGGATGAATTCGTGATAGTTTTTGGGAAAGCGCTGGTCGCCGCGCGCGCTTATCTCGCGCCCGCCGTTCACCGTCGCCGTCAGACGGAACGTCTTCCCGTCGAGCACGCCGCGCGGACGGTCGCCGTCGAACCCGTCCCAGGAAAGAACGCCGTATTTGTTTAAAATATTAAGCACTTTTTCGGCAGGGCATTTTATAAGTATTTTCGGCTGCTCGCCGTCGTGGGGATAAAGGCTCGGGTAATAGGATATTTCGGCGTCTTCGCCGAAGCATTGCGCCTTAACGTATTTTAAATGGCGCATACCGCGTTCACAAAAGACAAGCGTTTCAAACGAGGTTATTTTCTTACGCTTAAAAAACATTTTAAACCCCCGAAAACAGTTTTGTCAATTTTTGGTAACAAGCTCGAGCTCTATATCGAAAAAGCCGCGGCTTATCTCGTCGGGCAGAACGCGGCCGCCTTTTACGGAAACCTCCGCGCCGCCGAATACGAAAGTAAGCGTTTTTTCGCCGCCGTAAGAATATTCGCTTTGGGGCAGTTTTTCCCACGCGAGGACGCCGCAGTCGGACACGGCCTTTTTTATTGCCGCGACCGTTTCGGCGTTTACCTGCTTTTCGCCCTCGTATACCTTCGGCGGGTCAAAGCACTGCGATTTGCGGTTTGTCCACGTGCCGTCCGGGTTTAAGGTCAGCGAGCATTTCGTGTAGCCGCCGTCTTTTCGCTCTTCCGAAAAGCGTATCTGCGTAAGGGCGGAAAGATCGGGCAGGGGCGCGCGCTCGCATTTTAAGGCGCGGTCGAAAAACGCCGCTGCTTTAACGCCCGTTTCGTAAGAAAGAATAGGGGACTGATTGTTTGAAAAGCTTATTTTTTCGCCGCTCGCGTATTTTACCGAAACTCTGCCGCCGAAGTTTTCGGGCAGACCGTGCGTTTCGGAGTGAAAGCCGTTGCTTTCGGCAAGACCGCATTCTTTTATAAGGTCGGCGAGCGCGGGCAGGACGTTTTCTTTAATAAGAGCCCACGCGGTATCTTTTTCGTCGCGTCTGCGGAAGGCGCAGTCGCTTTTTTCGAGAAAAATAAAGGTGTTTTCGCCCGCGGGTGCGGCGAATGCCGAAAGGTATTCAAGGCCCCCTTTTTCCGGAACGCCGCCTAACGCCGAAAAAGCTTTAAAATAAACTATATCGCGCGAGTTTATCGTTTTGGGCGCGCTTTTGTCGAGCGTCGCGTCGGTGCCGCCGCACATTTCGGGCTTAGTCTGCCGAAGGATAACTATATCGCCTTTTTCATTATGATTGGACATACGCTCCTCCTTTGTTATCACGCTTTTATCATTCGCGCGGAAGGGTGTTTTTCAATTCGTCGGGAAGCAGCCGCGCGAGCTCTTCTTCAAGTGTTTTGCCGCGAACCGGCTTTTCAAGATAGCCGTCGAAGCCCTCTTTTAAATAAAGCGCCTGCATCTCTGCGCCGACGTTCGCGGTAAGACAAACTATCCGGCTGTCGCGGCACTTGCCGTTTTCCTGCGATTTTATCGCGTGAAGGCATTCGATGCCGTCCATTCCCGGCATTTGATGATCCATCAATATTACGTCGTAGCGCGTTTCCGCGGTTTTTTCAAGAGCCTCTTCGCCGCTTTCCGCCGTGTCGAGAGACACGAGAGTATCGCGAAGAAGCTTTTTGACGACCGTAAGATTCATTTTCGTGTCGTCGACGGCGAGTATTTTCGCGCCCGGCGCGGTGAACGACGCTTTATATCCGGGCTTTGAGCTTTCGGCTTTTTTCAGGTCAAGCTCGCCTACGGGAGATACGTCCGCGACTTCCTGCGGGATCTTAATAACGAAAGAAGTGCCTTTTCCGTATTCGCTGTTAACGCTCACGTCGCCGCCCATAAGGTCTGTAAGCTGCTTTACTATGAAAAGCCCGAGCCCCGTGCCCTCTATGGCGTGCGTGTTTTGCTCGTCAAACCGCTCGAAGGCGGTAAAAAGACGCGGTATGTTTTCTTCGCGTATGCCGAGCCCCGTGTCTGTCACGTCGAACATCATATATACGCTGTCTTTATCTTTTTCGCGGCTGTTTACCGAAAGAGTCACAGAGCCTTTTTTGGTGTATTTCACCGCGTTTGAAAGAACGTTCAAAAGTATCTGCTTTATCCGTACCTCGTCGCCCTTAAGAAGCGAGGGAAGGGCGGGGTCGGCGCGCAAAATTAGATCGAGCCCCTTTTCGCGCGCGCGCGGTCTTATTATATTGACGACGTCGGAAATAAGCGACGCCGTGCGGTATTCGGCGTTAAAGATCTGCATACCGCCCGTTTCGAGCTTCGACATGTCAAGGATCTCGTTTACCGTGTGCAGAAGAAGCTTGCCCGCCGTATCGATATTCTGCGCGTTTTCGCGCGCTTCATCGGGTATATCGCCGCGAAGAGTCATTTCGTTGAACCCGATTATCGCATTGACGGGCGTGCGGATCTCGTGGCTCATGCTTGAAAAAAAGCGTTTTTGCGAGCGGTTTAAGTCTTCTATCTGCTTTTTTTGTTTCTGCACTATTCTGTTTTCGGTCTTGTAGACCTCGGTAACGAAAGCGAAGAGCGCACACAGAAGAAGAGTTACGAGCAATACCGAAAGAAGCGATTCCGCGTGCTCGGCAGGAACGGAATGACGAACGAGGTATTCGGGACGGCGCAGGGAAATATAGTAACACAAGCCGCTCGCGGCAACGCAGAGGGAAAGGCAGACGATACGCTCCCATTTTTGCGTAACGAGATAGACGTATATAAGAGCAAAGGCGAAAACGGCAGGCGCGCCGCCGTACATTCCGCCCGACGAAAAGAAGGTGAGCGGATACATAAGAAAATAAATAAGCGCGGATATTGCCGAGCCGATTCTTATTTTTCCGGTTTTAAAGGTAAAGGCGACGGTCAGCGCGAAAAGAAAAGTGCCCGAAAGCATTATTATAATATGGGCGGTACTGCCGCCGAAAAGTACCGTATACGCGGAAACGAGGATGAACTCGCAAAGCGCGATAGCCGAAAGAAGCTGAAACAGCCGTCTGTGAAGCCCTATTTCGGGGTCGGATATATGCTTAAACAGTTTCCCCATACAAATCCTCTTTCTGAAGACGGAGTTCGCCGCGGATATTTTCGGCGAGCGTTTCAAGCTCTGCTATGAACGCGCCGTGCGCGGCTTTAACGGCGTCTGCGTCCTTGCTTTTCGCCGCCTGTTCAAGCTCGCGCGCTTTCTCGGACAGGTCGCGGGCGCCTATCATTTTAGAAGAGCTTTTTAAGGCGTGCACGGTTATCGCGTAAGCGGCAAGATCGTTTTCGGACAAAGCGGTATTAAGCGCTTCCGCCTCCCGTGGCGCCGCATCCGCAAAATCAGAGAGCATTTCTTCGTAAAAATCGGGATCTTCGGCGCAGAAGGACACGCCCTCTTCGACGTTTAATCCGAACTTGCGAAAAGCGTTTATATCTTTCATTTTTCAGTCCTCTTTAAGAGAATATGATTTATCTTCGTCTATCATTTCGAGCATGATATCGGCAAAACAGGGGTCAAACTGAGTTCCTTTGCACTTTTTTATCTCGTCTCTTACCTGAACCTGTGGCAGAACGCCGCGGTAACTGCGGTTGCTCGTCATAGCGTCGTAAGTGTCGGCGACGGCTATTATCCGCGCGACCTCGGGTATCTTATCGCCCGAAAGACCGTCGGGATATCCGCGCCCGTCGTACCTTTCATGGTGCCATCTGGCGCCTACGGCAAGCTCTGGGAAGTCGGTTATCTTTTTGAGTATTTCCGCGCCGACGGCGGGATGAGTCTTTATTACTGCGTATTCCTCGTCGGTGAGCTTTGCGGGTTTATTGATGATAGCGTCCTTTATTCCTATTTTTCCGACGTCGTGTAAAAGCCCCATCATATAGACGTTATCCTGCTCCGCTTCACTGAAGCCGGCGCGTTTGGCTATTTCTTTAGAATATAAGGCGACGCGCGAGGAATGACCGTGGGTGTATTTATCTTTGGCGTCGACCGAGGCGGCGAGGGCTTCGACTATCTGCATATACGCGTGTGACAGTTTTTCGGTCTTTATTCTTATCTCTTTCGCCATGTCCTCGTGCAGACGGCGAAGCTCTATCATATTCTGCACGCGTTTTATAAGCACGGGCGCGGCGAAGGGCTTTCTTAAAAAGTCGGACGCGCCGGCGTTCAGCCCCTCGGTCTCTGTCGCGACGTCGTCGTCGCCCGTAAGAAAAACGACGGGCACAGACCTGTACGCGGGATCCGCCTTTAAACGCTTTAAGATCTCAAAGCCGTTCATATCGGGCATATGTACGTCCAGAAGGATAAGGTCGGGGATATAAGAGCCGTCAAAGCAGGCGAGCGCTTCGGCGCCCGAGGAGAGATATCTGCCCTCAAAGCCGGCTTTTTCAAGAACGCGGCGCGAAAGCTTAAGGCTTAATGCGTCGTCGTCGACGACGGTTATTATGTCAGGCATTTAGTGCACTACCTTTCGGTGTTTTTGTTTTTCAAAAGATCCCGTCAGTCGGTCGCGGACGCGAGGATAACGGCGAAACGGTCGAGATTTTTATCGTAAACGGTCAGGCATAAAGCGCCCCACCATTCGTGCCCCTCGTCAAAATAATCCGACCAGTCGGTCGTCCATTCGTATACCTCAAGCCCGTCCGTGCCCTTCGGGAACAGGGCGGCGTTTATCTTGTCAAAATCTTTGTCCGAGTAAACTTTCCCGTAAGGGGGCGACAAAAACGCTTTGCGGTAATTGAGTTTTCCGCCGGGGCGCTCCGGAGCGAAAAGTTCGCTTACGCTTATCTGCCTGCCGACGGCTTTTGCAAGGTCAAAGTGCCAGCTGTCCTCTTCGTCCGCGCAAAAGATACTGCGGCACCCCCAAAGAAGCGCCATCCAATGGGCGTTATAACCTCTGTCGTCCTCATTTTTCACTATGCGGAAATCGACGACGCTGTCGGGATAACGCTCCAAAAGGTCGTAGAAGGGGTCTTTTTCAATAACTCTGCCCTTACCGGGTGGGCTTACGGGAATATCGCCCGAGGCGGTCTTTTCTTCGCTCTTTTCCTCGGGCTTTTGCGGGTTTTTCTTTTTTTGTCTGCCGCGAAATACCTTTTCCGCTTCGTCTATTTGCGCGTCAAAAAAGCCGGTCGCGTAGTCGAGCATATCGCAGAAGTCCTTCGCGTCGTATTCAAAGCCGGTTATCGAGGTGACCGTTCGTCCCTCAAAAAACGCTTCAAGCACGTCGAAGGGGTCGAAGGCGTTGTGAATGGCAGTAACTATTTGTTCGCCGTCCTTTAAGTAGGTGCACGGCTCGTAGGGGTGACAGCCGAGGCCATAGGTTTTTCCGTCGACCGTAAAATAGGGGAGGGAGTTTTTCTGCCCGAGTTCGTACCGTCCGTCTTTATATACGACGACGTCTTTATGTATGTCCCACGGGGCGTGAAACGGCTCTTTTTCTTTTTCAATATAATCGTTTCGCTCGTCCGCGGCGACTTCCCCCTGCGCTATGGCGCGGTCGAGAAGACCTATATATTCGTTTTCGTCTATTTCATAAAAGGTCTGTGTGAACTTGCGCCAGTTGTATTTGTCGTGATTTTCCCACACCATAAGGAAAAGAACGCCCTTTTCGTCGCGCCCGACGGCTTTTTCAACGCGATAACGGCATTGACCTTCCTTCCATTCGCCCGGAAACTCTTCCTTGTCGAGCCAGAACCAGGCGTCCCAGTTAATGTCGGGATAGTTATTGATTTTCTTCATCTTTTTCTTCGCTTTTTTCTTTGTTTTTGTTCGCTTTTTTCGTTATCAGAGCGGAGATGAGCATCGCCGCCGCGCCTACGACGAGGTACGCCGCCGCGTAAAGGATAAATACCGGCTCGTTCATTTCAAAGAATATCCACGTGCCGATAAGGAACATAAGAGCCGACAAAATGGGCAGGAACCACAGTTTTTTGACGTCTTTGCCAGAAAACGCGCCGATCACCGCCGAATACACGGGGTTTACGGCAAAAAACAGGATGAATACGACCGCCATCGCGGCGTCGCCTTTGACTAACGTTACGGCGAGCCACGGCAGCCCGAGCATAACGACCGCCAGAAGTATCAGCCGGAAATAAAGTTTTTTCATGGTTTGCCTCCCGTCAGTATTATTGTTTTCAGCAATGCCGACTTAAAACATATCGGTTTTGCAAATGATTTTTTATGATCTCAGTCTTCTTTGACTACCGGGATATAAACTCTTTTAAGAGGTATCATCTTTCGATACTTTTCGTCAAGACCGTCGTAATATTTCAGCGTAAGTTCCACAAGTTCAGTTCCGTTGATGCCGCGAATAATGGGATTTTTATTTAAAAAATCCTGTGCATGCGGCATATAATTTGAAAGCGTTACAAATAAGCCGTAATCTCCGGGCATCATCGCACCCTTTAACGACTGAATAGTATTTTCTTTGATATCTTCGTCCTGACTCTTTACCTGTACCGCAATACGGGGCGGGAGTTCATCCTTATAAGCTATGATATCAATACCGCTGTCGCCGCCATGGGCCGATACTTTCGTTCGATAGCCCATAGCCTGCAAAAGATTTGCCACGAAACCTTCCAACGAATAGCCCTTTAAGTTGCGGCTAAGTTCTTTTAAAACAAAATCTTTCGTGCTTTCAATAATATCGTCAGCCGTTGCGCCGACGCTCTCATCTTCTGTATCTGCCGGCAATTCTTTTTTAAAGTTTTTATCAAGAGCCGCCATAAACTCGTCGGCATAGTTTTTAACCGTAAAGAAAGTCATTGCTGCGCCTATCTCATAAAGCGCTCCTTGTGAAAAAGCTGTACGAGGCAGACGTTTAAGCCAACTGACTTTTCTTGTCTGCACGTATTCCGTTTGTGACGGATCGTAAACGTAATCTCCTTTTATCGTACCGATATTTATTTCACGGTTGATTTTTGAGGGGAAGATCACATAATCGCCGATCTGCGCTTCATGGCAAAAGCGGAAAAGCATACCGGCGCCTGTCGCAATACTTCCTTTTTTGGCGTCGGGATAAGTCTTTATATATTTTTCTTTAAATGAATCTCTGTCAGGTTTGATCAGACTCAAGTCTCCCATAGCGTGCCAACCTATTGCGATTAAATCTTTTTTGAGAAAAAGGTTGTCGTCTAAAGTATGAATTCCCCAAACTTTCTTTTCTTCATTTACCATGATTTTATCCTTCTTTCCGACTTTTTGACTTTGTTTATTGGAATGCTCTTTTCAGATTATTTTGCTATGTTATTTTTAGCTGTTGTTATAGAGGCGATTAGCATTCGCTGTATAGTGCCTTTAGCGCGATTCAGCGTCTTATAATCTTCGTCGGAGAGCTTCTTTTTTCTGTGTAGAAGCTCGATCCAAAACTCCGTTTCGGAACATTCTTTTAAAGCGATCTCAAGTTTATTTATAAAATCGGCGCGGCTTTGCGCGTATTTGGCTTCAAATAGGTTAGCGCCGATAGACGAGGACGATCTGACGATTTGCTCCGTATATGCCCGGCAACCCTTAATATTTTCGCAGATATCGGAAACCGAAAGGGCAAAAGAAATAGTCATTTCCCGCAGTTCGTTTTTTTGTTCTTCCATTTATACTTCCTCATATTGTCGATATATCGCGCTTTGCGCGATTCGATATATTGCGCTGACGCGCAATTCGATATATGCGTCTTCGACGCATTCGATATGTTTGCTGCGCAAACAAGACGTCGAGATACCTCCGTTCTTATCGCGAAGCGATATATCGAGCCCGAAGGGCATATCGAACGCGAAGCGTATATCGAAGCTCCGCCTGCGGAGCTATCTCGACGCGAAGCCGCAGGCTTCGCGATCAAACTTTATCGTTGCGGATATTTTCTATTGATTCCGTAGAGCCGTTTCCGTCGTCGTCGGGAGCGCGGAACTCGCCTTTTTCGACCAGACGGAGAAAAGCGTCGACCACGGGAGATGAAAGCTGAGTTCCGGAAACCTCTTTTATAATAGAGACGACCTTGTCAAAATTCATGCGGGAGCGGTAGGGGCGGTTTGAATACATGGCGTCGAAGGTGTCCGCCACGGCGATTATCTGAGCGACTAAGGGCAGATCGTCGCCGCGCAGGCCCATAGGATATCCTCTGCCGTCCGGCCTTTCGTGATGTGAGCGGGCGCCTATGGCGATCTCAGGCATCAGGCTGATGTTATGCAGAACTTCATACCCGCGGGTGGTGTGGGATTTGATGAGAGAAAACTCGTCATCGGTCAGCTTGCCCGGCTTATTTAAAACGCTGTCGGGTATGCCGACCTTACCTATATCGTGCATAAGCGCGATATTGTAGTACTTTTCGACGGTCTCTTCGTCTAATCCCATCTCGCGCGACAGCATTTCGGTATAGTGCGCCACGCGGAAAGAGTGACCCTGGGTGTATGAATCCTTAAGGTCGACCACCTTGGCGAAGGCCTCGATGATCTCGCGGGTAACCTTCTTGTCACGCGCCTGGCGGGCGATAAGCTCGTCCATCCGGTCGGCGCGGCGGGTGCCGATGTAAAGGCGCATCCCGATAAGGATGCAGCCGACAAGAAAGAGGACGGCGATAACGGCGATACGGACGACGTAACCCACGACGTAATCCCGAACTCCCTGCATCGCAAGGTCTGCGCCGACGTAGCAGACGCATCTGCCGTTACCGTCCCTGACGGGCTCGTACCGGGTCAGAAGCCAGCCGAAGGTATCCTTGGTCTCTAAAGTGTCTATTTCTCCGCCGGCGAGCAGGGTGGGAATAAGCCCCTCCCAGCTTTCGTCAAAACCGATCACGTCGCCGAGGGCATTGCCCTCTACGAGCTCGCCGGTATCCTCGTCGACCGAATCGAAGTCGAAAACGACGTGGCAGCCGTCCTCGCGGATCTGGTAGACGTATAAGTACTGGAGGAAAGGGGTATTGTGCAGGACGTTCTCAAGTTCCTCCGCCGTGGTGTAATAGGCGTCGTCCTTCCCGTTTAAGAGCCAGCCGTCGACCTTGTTGCCGTCTATACGCGCGGCGGCAAGGCGGGCGGTGTTGACGATGATCTGCTCGCGGTGCTCGCGGGTGGTGCGGTCGAGAATGAGCACGCTTGTTATGACGACGGCGGCGACAGTCAGAAGCATCAGCAGCGCCAGAAGGATCATCAGAAGAAGATGGCGGTTTTTGATAGGAGCGCGTTCGGTTTTGTTTTTGTTCATTTAAGCGACCTCCTGTCACGTTTTTAGGGATCGTTGCCGGCTTATACGTTGTTCGCGTGCGTTAACAGAAAAACGTCGATATATCGCGCTTTGCGCGATTCGATATATTGCGCTGACGCGCAATTCGATATATGCGTCTTCGACGCATTCGATATGTTTGCTGCGCAAACAAGACGTCGAGATAACTCCGTTCTTATCGCGAAGCGATATATCGAGCCCGAAGGGCATATCGAACGCGAAGCGTATATCGAAACTCCGCTTGCGGAGTTATCTCGACGCGAAGTCGCGCGCTAAAAGCGCGACGACTTCGCAATTCGCGGTCCTCGGGAACATATCGAAAGCTTTATATTCTTTTAAAGTATAGCCGCGGCTGCAGAGGTATTTCGCGTCGCGGGCGAGGGACGCGGGGTCGCAGGCGATATATACTATCCTTTCTGCGTTAAAGGACAAAAGCGCCGAAAGCGCGTTTTCGTCCATGCCTTTCCGCGGCGGGTCGCAGACGACGGCGTAAGGCGAAAAGCCCCGCTCGGACAGCTCTTTCGCGGCGTCTCCCGCGTCGGCGCAGATAAATTCGGCGTTTGTTACGCAGTTTACGGCGGCGTTTTCGCGGGCGTCGTCGATCGCGCGCGGGACTATCTCGGCGCCGTAAACCTTGCGGCAAAGCGAGGAAAGCGCGAGCGTTATCGTGCCGACGCCGCAGTAAAGGTCGAGCGCGTCGCGCGTTTTATCAAGATCCGTAAGACTTAAAGCGTATTCGTAAAGCGCCTCCGACTGCCTGTGGTTTACCTGGTAAAAGGACAGCGGCGAAAGGCGGAATGTCTTTCCGAGCACGGTATCCTCAAGATAGGGACTGCCCCAAAGGGTCACGCATCTGCCGCCAAGCGCGACGTTGGTCTTTTTGTCGTTTATATTCAGAACGACGCCGCATAAAGAGGGGCAGACCTCGCGGCAGCGTGATATAAGCTCGCTTGTGTGCGGAAGCTTTTCGCTTTGAGCCACGATACAAAGAAGTACCGCGCCCTCCGAGCATCTTGTAAATACGTTTCGTAATAAACCCGTATTATTATACTCGTCGTATACAGATATCCCGTGATCGTCCGCCCATTTCGCGACGGCTTTCGCGAGCTTGCTTGCGCGCTCGTCGTTTATAAGGCAGTCGGAAAGGGGGATGATATCGTGAGAGCGCGCGCGGTAAAAGCCGAAAACGGCGCACCCGCAGAGTAAGCCTACGGGGAAAAGCGCCTTATTGCGCGAGCGCAAGACGTCGGGCGAGGGGACTATGCCCGAAAGGGGCAGGGAAAAGCCGCCTATACGCGCCATCGCGTCCTTCACCCGCTCGGCTTTCAAAAAGAGCTCTTCCTCGTAGGTTATATGCATAAAATCGCAGCCGCCGCATTTTGAAAATACGGGGCAGGGCGACGCCTGCCTGTAAGGCGAGGGAGAGAGTATCTCTTCTATCCTGCCGTAGGCGTGGGTCGAAAGCGCCTTGACTATGCGCACCGACAGCTTATCGCCGCGCGCCGACTGCGGCACGAAAACGACGAAGCCGTCGTGCCTTCCGACGCCCGAGCCGTCCGAGGAATAGCCCTCTGTCTCAAGCGTTACGACCTGGTTTTTTAAGAGGCGGGTACCCATTCGGCGTTCAATATCCCGAGCACTTCGGGCGTAAAGGGTATTTCAAAATACTGTATGCCGGCGGCGTAGGGGGCGAGGCAGTAATTCTGCCAAATAAGAACGAGCGCCGTATCGGTGAAATAGAAATCTTTTTTGTCCCAAAGCTCGAAAAGGTCGTTTTTGGCGTTCGGGAAATACATATCGCCGCCCATGCCCGTCTCTTCGCCGCGCTTGTCCATAAGATCCCATACTATCGGCTTTAAAACGTCGGCTGCCGCGTCGAAGGGTACCGAAAAGACGTCGTTTACCGTGAGAAGGGCGTTTTCATAAACGTCGAAATTCTCGCACGAGGTCACGCTGTTCGGATGGGCGCCGCCCGTGTTCTCATAAAGCGTGTGCACGACCGAGAAGACCTTTCCGTCGTTGCGGGTCACGTTGAACGAGGTCTCGACCGTGTAGGGCGAGAAAATGCCGTTGTTCTGCGAGGCGTAAGTAAGATTCTCTTTGGCGTCCTTAAGATAGCTTTCGCCCAAAGCGCGCAGCTCGGTCGCGAGGTCGTCGTAATAGTGATTTATCTCTTCGCGGTTTGAAATGAGGGGAAGAGAAACGTTAAGGTTGACGAGCGGCTCGGGGCTTACCTGCTCGTCCGAATAGCTTTCGGTAAAGGTGTATTCCGACCAGAGTATCTCGCCGGGCGCGGCGGCGGAGCCGTCGGTCGCGGGCTCGCCCGGCGTATCGCTCGCGGCGGGCTTTTTGACGCAGCCGAAAGCGAAAGAAAGGCAAAGCGCGAGAGCGAAAGCGATGATCTTTTTCATAATGCTCCTCCTCAGGATAAGAATTCGTGTATAAGAGCCCTTTCGGGCACGGCTTTAAGGTCGAGGGGCTGCGCGGCGCGAAGGACGGTCAGCAGATCGTACACGCCCTTTTCACGCAGGAAGTATTCCGAAAGGGAAGACAGCTCGGGCAGGATAAGGTCGCGGTACGCCGATATCTCGTAGGGGCAGAAGGAGTCTATCTCTTCCTCCGCGTTCCTCTTGAAGGGGTCGATGAAAAGCCGCTCGCCGCGGGTCACGCTTTTAAGGCGGTTTATCGTGTCTTCAAAGCTCTGCCCGCGGTGGTTTTTGTCGCGGAGAAGGCGCCGCATAAGGCGTATAAGCGAGGGGTGCAGCAGAACGTCGTCGCCGCACATCACTCTTGTGCGGACGCTGATATAAATGCCGGTGGCGCTTTTCCGCCCGCCCGTAACGAGCGGGTTTAAGGCGTGAATGCCCTCGAAAATGACCAGCTCGCCCGGTTTTCTGTGAAGACGGACGGTTTTGTCCGTCCTTTTCTGGGTCGGGAAATCAAAGGTAGGTATCTCTATCGGCTCGCATCTCTCAATGGCGAGCATGTGCTTTGCTAATAGCTCCGCGTCAAGATGCAGAGGCGACTCGTAATCGATATTGCCCTCCTCGTCTACGGGCAGATTGCCGTTCGTGCGGTCGTGAAAATAGTTGTCGAGCGATATCGTATGCGTTTCGTGCCCCGTGCTGTCGAGATAATTTTCTATCATAAGGGCGGCTGTCGTTTTGCCCGAGCCGGAGGGGCCGGTCAGAAGCACTATCGGTTTTTCGGACGAGTTCTTTTCTATTTTCCTCGCCGTTTTCAGTATTTTATCCGCAAAAGCGGCTTCGGCTTCAAGTATCGCGGCGCGCGGGTCGCGCGCGAGCGCCTCGTTAAGCCTTTCAAGGGATACGAAATGCAAAGGTCAGTCCTCCTTTTTGTTCGCGAACGAAACGGTGAGCTGATTGAAGGGTATCGTTATACCGTTTTCGTCAAGGGCGTATTTTATGTTTTCGATAAGCGCGGAGCGCACCTCCCAGTAATCAGCGGTATCGACCCACGCGCGTACCACGATGTTCACCGACGAGTCGGCGAGGTCCCACACTCTTACGAAGGGCTCGGGAGTCGTTTTTACGCGTTCGTCCGCGCATACGGCGTCATATATTACTTTACGCGCCTCGCGCGTCGAGCATTCGTAAGACACGGGTATCGTAAGATTTATCCTGCGCACGGGCGACGTCGTGTAGTTTATTATGTCCGACTGCATAAGCTTGTTGTTGGGGATAA
>JAFSVO010000271.1 GCA_017444965.1 Clostridia bacterium
CAAGTTCGCAACTTTTTTTCCGTGAAAAAGGAAAAAATATCCGCTACAATGAGGGTGCGTTAAGGGAAAGCGCACCCGCGTTCTTCCCGGCGAAAAGACGCTTACAGCAGAGATGAAAAATTTTCTGTCGGTAAACCGTTCCATCCGAACGGTTATTCTGACCTTCATGCCGAAAGGCAGCGTCTTGGCTCGCCGGTGAAGTTCCGTCGGCATCCTCCGCCCGCGGGCGGACGGATACTATACGTTCGCGGTAACGCGCGGCGTGTTGCCGACTTGCGGCTGGCGGTCAAGGACGTACACCCCGCGGATCGACCGGCGGTCAGCGGGAAGGCCGCAAACGGGCGCCGCGCTTCCCGACGCAAAAAAAGACGCGTACAGCAAAAGAATTGGTTGATTTTGCAGATCTCGCAAGGAGCTCGGGAGACTTTGATATCCCCTTCGCAGGCCGGCGAAAGATCTTAACAACGCAGGCGTAAGCCGAAGAAAAAACGCGTCTTGCAAAGTCCCGCGGCGGCGCCTTTTCCACTTTGGCTAACGACGCCTCTGTGCAAGAAGCGGCGCGCCATGCCGGGCGGGGCAAAAAAAGATGCGCACAGCAAAACGAAAAATAGTGTCGAATCTAATGAGACACACTTCGTTAATGGTCGAAGGGTCAAACAACGCATCTTGTAAAACGGGCGCGGCGCAGAGCGACTGCGCCGCGCCCGCCGATCAAATCAGAAAAGGAGATAATTATGAACGGAATAACTATGAAAGAATATTTAGCGGAAGAGTCGAATATAGCCTTTACCGAAAACGGCGCGGCGGCGTTCGCGTCAAGCGGCTCGTCCGTCCTCGACCGGTTCGCGGCGGCAGGCGCCTTAAGGCAGGCGAGCGACGAAGAGATAATAAAACGCTTTATCCGCGCTTATTCCGAAGACCGCGACCTTTCCTTAAAGCTTCTTTTTTACGCGAGGGACGTTCGGGGCGGGCTCGGCGAAAGGCGCTTTTTCAGAGTAATACTCCGGTGGCTCGCCTTTAACGAGAAAAGCGCGGCGCTTAAGAATATCGGATACGTAGCCGGGTTCGGCCGTTTCGACGACCTTCTCGCTCTTTTCGGCACGCCCTGCGAAGACGAGGCGGCAAAGCTTCTTAAAAAGGCTTTTTACGCCGATATGCGCGCCCTTGAAAAGGGGGAAAGGGTGTCCCTTTTGGGCAAATGGCTGCCCTCGGTCAATACTTCGAATAAAGAGTCTGTCGCCCTCGGCAAAAAGCTCGCGCGGGTCTTCGGGCTCTCTCAGGCGTCTTACAGAAAGGCGCTGTCTTCTCTTCGCGCCGCCGTCCGCATAATCGAGAACAACTTAAGGGAAAAGGATTATACCTTCGATTACGCAAAACAGCCCTCGCGCGCCATGTTCAAGTACAGAAAGGCGTTTTTCCGCAACGACGGTGAAAGATACGGGGAGTTCCTTTCCGCCGTCGAAAAGGGAGAGGCGACCATGCACGCAGACAACGTCGCGCCTTACGAGCTCGTCGACCCATATCTCAGGCGCAGTGCTTACGGCGTTTTTCACGATATGTCGGAAGAGGAAAAGCGCACTTTAAACGCGACTTGGGAAAGCCTTCCCGATTTCTGCGGCGAAAATCCCGAAAACGCCCTCGCCGTGATAGACGGCTCGGGCTCGATGTACTGGGGCGGGCAGCCCCTTGCCGCGTCAGTCGCCCTTTCGCTGGGGCTTTACTTTGCGGGGCGAAATCGTGGCGCTTTTTCAAACAGCTTTATCACTTTTTCCGAAACCCCGCGCTTGATAGAGCTTAAGGGTGACGCCTTCGCCGACCGCCTGCGTTACGCCGCCTCCTTTAACGAGTGCGCGAATACCGATATAGACGCGGTTTTTAAGCTTGTTTTATCCGCCGCGGTAAAGAATAAAGTCCCGCAGAACGAAATGCCGTCAAAGCTTTATATTATTTCCGATATGGAGTTCGACTGCTGCGCCGAAAACGCGTCGGCGACGAATTTCGAGAACGCGAAGAAGAATTTCAAAGCGCACGGCTACAAGCTCCCGCAGATCGTTTTCTGGAACGTCGAAAGCAGAAACGCCCATCAGTCCGTGACGATGAACGAGCAGGGCGTGGCGCTCGTCTCGGGCGTTACCCCGCGCCTCTTCGCTCAGGCGCAGAGCGGCGAGCTTTCGCCCTATAAGTTTATGCTTGAAACTCTTCTTTCCGAGCGTTACTCCGCGATCGCGGCGTAAAGTATCGCTTAAAAGAGAGGGCGGCGGGTTTCTGTCTGTTCCCGGCGACGGGTCCCGGGCAATACCGCCGCCGTCTCTTTTGAAAAAGGAGGCTTTAAAAAGCGTATGGAAAAGAAATACAAATTCGGAAAGATCGAGGATAAACTTCTCGGCATAATAAGGCGCGGCGAGTTCGAAAAAGCCCGCGAGGCAAAAGCCGGCGCAAACGTAAATGCGACTGACGAATACGGTGAAAGCATGCTTGAATACGCTTTGACCGAATTTTCGAAAAACAGAGCCGAAACGACCGGATTCTTTATCGACGCGGGCTTTGACCTTTCAAAATACGGCGCTCGCTGCTTAAATCAGCTTATTTATTCACAGCCCGACCGCGCTCTTTTCGACTCGGCGAAGGTCATTCTTCAAAGCGGCGTTGATTTGAAAGGGAAAACGGGGGAAGCGTTTCTTGAAGCCGTGGGGACCGAAGAAAGCTATCAGAGATGCTGCTGTAACGCTCCAGCCGTAGAGAATATTTTTTACGCTTATTACGAACTGCTCGAAAGGTATATAAAAGGAAAAGAGTGGAGGCGCGTCTCGGTCTGGCAGGACGCTTTGGGGAAAACGGTCGACGCGGTATTGCTGAAACGGGCGGGAAAACAGCCGCCGTATATAAACGACGGAGAAAAGCGTCTTTTCGACGGCTGTCTCTTTTTCCTCCATAAAGACGGCACGGCGACCGTCGTTGAAGGGAATCCGAATATATTCGTCGCCCCGGCGCCGAAGGCGGGCGGGAAAGAAACGGTTGATATAAGTGCTTCTTTAGGCGGCGTTTCTGGTGAAAAGATAACGGATATTTCTTTTAAAGCCGGCAGAATCAACGTAAACGGGCACATCTACCCAAACAATACCGTCATTATTTCGTTTTCAAACGGCAGCAACGTCATAGTTTCCGGCGCTCACGTTAAAGAAAACGGATTTTGCCTGTATTACCGGTTCAAATGACGTCAAGAAAATGGATGAACGATTAGAGTCTGTCGTTAAAAAAGCCGTATCGCGTCCTGAAAAGCGGGCGTGGGCAAGCGTGCTTGCGGAAACGTATTATCAGCAATACGTCGGGAAGGCAGACTACTTTGACGACAGTATACCCGACGCCGGATGTTCCGAAGACGAAGAGTTCTTTCTGCCGGTAAAGAAACGCCCGAGCGGGATATATGACGCTTTTTCGGCTATTGTCGCGGCAGGCGCCGAAATAAACGCGTCAGAGGACTTTTCAAACGCTCTTACGGCGGCCGTCGGTAATTTAGATTACTATATGACGGAGTTCCTTTTAAGCCTCGGCGCAGAACCTCGTATTTGGCCGTCTATGGACGAGCCTTCCGAAATGACGTACGGGCAAAACTATTATTTAGACGATCTTGATATCGCTTTTTTTGATAACCGCACAGCAAACGACTATTCGTCGGCAGCAGAAGAAGCAATATTAAAAACGGCGAGGGTCCTTATTGAAAAGGGCGGGCTTAAGAATTACTCCGGTTACGGCTTACGTGTAGATGAAAAAGGGAAACTTACGGCGGAAAAAGGCAGACTTGTCAGGTTTTAAAGACCCTATACCGCACGCAGCTTTACACGCTTAATAAAAAGCGCTTTCGTTAACAGTTCTCAACCGCTCATACAGTTGAGGATCAAATTGCGAGGGCGCTTTTTATTTTGCGATAAAAAGTTCGCAATCTTTTTTCCGTGAAAGGCTTAAAAAGGGGCGGTATCATATAAACAGACAGAAAAAAGAGGTGAAAGAATGCTTCTCACGATAACCTATAAAGGCAAAAACACACAAGACCTCGGCTATCTTCTTCACAAAAACCCGCAAAGGGCGCAGCGCTTCGGCTTAAGCTTCGGGAACGCCTACGTCTTTTACACCGAGGTATCGAACGAAAAAACGACAGCCGCCCTGCTTTTGGATATCAACCCTATCGACCTTGCGAGGGGCAAGCTCGGCGCGCACGACGGCGGGCTTTTCGATTACGTAAACGACCGCCCCTACGTTGCCTCATCCTTTATGAGCACGGCGCTTTCAAAGGTCTTCGGCACGGCGATGAGCGGAAAGTGCGAGCACGACCAAAAGCTCGCGGAAACGCCGCTCGACCTTACGGCGTGCGTTTACATGCTTCCCTGCAGGGGCAAAGACGACCTGCCGAACGCGCTTTTCGAGCCGCTCGGGTATAAAGTGAAAACAAAGCGTTACGCGCTCGACGAAAAGTTCCCCGAATGGGGCGAAAGCGCTTATATAGACCTGACTTTAAAGGGAAAGGTCACCCTTTCGGCTCTTTTGAACCATCTTTACGTTCTGATCCCCACGTTC
>JAFSVO010000272.1 GCA_017444965.1 Clostridia bacterium
CACCAAAACGGGAACTCAGACTCTGACAGTAACATACGGCGGTAAAACGGCGACTTATGACGTTATTGTTATTCCCAGAGAACTTGTAAGCATCTCTGTCACGACTTTGCCTTCAAAGCTTTCATACCTTGAAAGTAAGGAAATCCTTGACCTGACGGGAGGTATACTTACCCTTTATTATGACAACGACACTTTAGATAGTATTGCGCTTACAGACGAAATGGTAAGCGGTTTCGACAATACAAATACAGGCAAGCAGACACTTACTGTGACATATGAGGAAAAGACCGCATCATTTGACGTGACTGTAACGCCTAAAAGTGTTGAGAGCGTGATTATAAAGAACGCGCCTTTAAAGCTTACTTATCTCGAAGGCAAAGATGCGCTTGAAGTGACAGGAGGGGTAATAACCGTAAATTATAATAACGGAACGTATGAAGATATTTCTATGACTTCTCAGATGGTCACGGGTTTCAATAATCAAAAGACAGGTCAACAGACTTTAACCGTTAATTATAGCGGCAAAACCGCGACTTTTGACGTAACGGTTATTCCTAAAAGTCTTGTAAGTATAAACGTCTCAAAAAAGCCCTCAAAACTTACATATCTTGAGGGAAAAGACGAGCTTGACGTATCGGGCGGCAAAGTAAAGCTTTACTATAATAACGATACGGAAAATGAAATAGATATGACGCCTGATATGGTAACGGGTTTTGATAATACTAAGGTTGGCGAACAGACGCTTACAGTGACGTACGAAGAACAGACAGCGACGTTTAATATAACCGTAGTCCCGAAAAGTCTTACAGGCATTTCCATTGAGAATATGCCTGAAAAGCTGATATACTTTGAGGGAAAAGATAACCTTGATATAACGGGAGGAATAATAAAGCTTTCATATGACAACGGTACTTATGAAACGCTCCCGCTGACCTTGGAAATGGTGTCCGGCTTCGACAATACAAATACAGGCAAGCAGACACTTACGGTTACTTACGAAGTTAAAACAACGTCTTACAGCATAGAAGTATTGCCTTACGGTAATTGCGGAGAAAACCTTTATTGGTATATTGAAAACGGAACGCTCAATATATCCGGCGAAGGAGCCATGACGGATTATGAAAGCGCCGAGAGTGCGCCGTGGTATAAATATGCAGACGGTATAAAAGATTTGTATATCGACTCGGGCGTCTCTGCCGTATCTTCAAAGGCGTTTGCCGGTTTATCATTACTTAAAAATGTGACGCTTAACGACGATAATCAAACTTTTACGGTATATGAGGAAGTCCTTTATAAGAAGGATAAAACAGTTATTCTCCTTTATCCCGGCGCAAAGACCGAGACCTCCTTTACTGTCGATACAAAGGTTACTGAAATTGCTGACAGCGCTTTTGCAAATGCAAACAATATAACCGACGTGTACTATGACGGTATAATGTCTGAGTGGAAAGCGCTGACAGTCGGTAATAATAACGAACCAATAATTAATGCTAAGCTTCATAAATACGATCTGATATCAATAGAAGCGTTGCCGAATAAACTTGTTTATCTTGAGGTAAAAGATGAACTTGACCTTACGGGCGGACTGCTTAAAGTATCGATCAGGGGAGAAGAGCCGCAGTTTATTCCTTTGACTTCAAATATGATTTCAGACTTTGACAACACAAGGATAGGCAAACAAACGCTTACCGTATCATTCCTCGGAGACGAAGCGAGCTTTGATATAACCGTTATTGAAAAAAGCATATCCGGAATAGAAGTAAAAAAGAATCCTAATAAGCTTTCATATCTTGAAGGTAAGGATACGCTTGACGTTACAGGCGGAATCATAACGGTATTATATAATAACGACACGCAGGAAGACGTTGAGATGTCTTTGGAAATGACCTCGGGATTTAACAATAAGGTCACGGGTTTTCAGACAATAACGGTTACGTACATGGAAAAGACTACGTCGTTTAGTTTATTGATAACCGAAAAGAGCGTCGAAAGAATAGAAATTAAGACGCTTCCGGCAAAGCTTACCTATCTTGAAGCGAAAGACGAGCTTAATGTTTCCGGCGGAGTTATTAAAGTGTATTATAACAACGATACCGAAGCGGAAACCGCAATGACCGCCGAGATGATATCCGGTTTTGATAATACCGTTGTCGGCAAACAAGCCTTGACGGTTAGCTTCGGCGAAAAAACGGATATATTTGAAATTACCGTAATTGCAAAAACGCTTAAAAGCATTTCCGTCGGTAAGTTGCCAAATAAAACTTCATATCTTTTAAACGAAGAACAGTTTTCGGCAAAAGGCGGCTTGCTGACGCTTAATTACGACAACGACCAAAGCGAAGACATTGAGCTTACGTCCGATATGGTATCCGGTTATTCAAACAGTAAGCTTGGCACGGTAACTCTTATTGTAAGCTATAAAGGCAAAATGTCCTTCTTCTCTGTCACGATCGTAGATGAGCTTACATGGGAATACAAGATTGACGACGGCGTCTTAACAATAACTGAGCCTCCGGCTGAGGGGACCGTCTGCGCGGCGTTCTATAATGAAAGCGGAAGAATAATCGCTTTTAAAGAGCTTACCGTAAACGAAGCGCAGGCGATAGCTGCCGGAACTGATAAAATAAAGCTCTTTGCCGTAAACGGAAGCTTCGCGCCCCTCTGCGCCGCGGGGGATATAAAGGTAAACGCAAACTGAAGCAGACAATTGAATATTTCCCCTCTTGCAAGGCGGGGAGTAAAAAAGTTACGGGAGAGGAAAAACCTCTCCCGTTGCTTTTTGTATAATATTATTTTGTTCTGGGGGGCGTCAGCCCAACAGTTTTTCAATTGCCGCGAGCTTTACGCACACGCAGAAGACTTCCATTGCGGCTTCAAGCTCGGATATAGGCGGCAGGGAAGGCGCGATACGTATATTTTTATCTTCCGGGTCCTTTCCGTAGGGGAAGGTGGCGCCCGCGCTTGTAAGGACTACGCCCGCGTTTTTGCAAAGCTCGTGTATGCGCTTCGCGCACCCGGGCAGGGAATCGAAGCTTAAAAAGTAACCGCCCTTCGGGCGTATCCACGAGGCGACGCCCGTTCCTGAAAGCTCCTTTTCAAGTATGTCGCACACGGCGTCGAACTTCGGCTTTAAAAGCTCGGCGTGCTTTTTCATATGCGCATCTAACGTCGTTTTTTCGGTAAAGAACTTTACGTGCCGTAGCTGATTTACCTTGTCGGGACCTATCGTCTGTATAGACGTTATCTTTTTTATCCACGCGATATTGTCGTCTGAGCAAGCCATAGCGGCGACTCCCGCCCCGGCGTAAGTTATCTTTGAAGTAGACGCGAAAATAAGCGGTCTGTTCGGGTATCCCGCCTTTTTGCACTCGTCGAAAACGTTTAAAAGCGCGGGTCTTTCTTCTGTTAAGTGATGAACTATATAAGCGTTGTCCCAGAAGATGCGGAAATCCTTCGCCGCCGTCTTCATCGAGGCGAGCGTTTTTACCGTTTCATCCGAATATATAGCCCCCGTGGGATTTGAGTATTTCGGTACGCACCAGATGCCCTTAACGGCGGGGTCGGATACGTATTTTTTTATTGTATCTGTGCAGGGCCCGCTTTCCGTCATCGGCACGTTTATCATCTCTATGCCGAGCTGTTCGCATATCGCGAAATGCCTGTCGTATCCCGGCACGGGGCAGAGCCATTTTACCTTTTCTTCGTCCTTCCACGGCTTATCGCTATCCGGCGCGCCGAAGGTCCACAGCCGCAGCATGGTATCGTACATCATAGTAAGGCTCGCGTTCCCGCCGGCTATCACGTTATCCGCGGGCACCTGAAAGAGATCGGCAAAAAACTTCCTGCACGAAGGTATGCCGAAAAGCAGACCGTAATTCCGCACGTCGGTGTCGCCGTCGTAAAGCTGAGAATTGTCCGAAAGCACGGTAAGCATGCCGGCGCTTAAATCAAGCTGCGCCTTTGACGGCTTGCCTCTCGACATATCGAGCTTCAAGCCTTTTGCGCAAAGCGCCGCGTATTCTTTTTCAAGTTTTTCCTTTTCCGATTTCAGCTCATCCTTTGACGCTTTCAGAAGATCCATTCCGTCCCCCTTTTTGAAAATCGGTTATTTCTCCCCGTATTGTTCCCCGTAGATCGCGGCGCCTATCGCGGTCGCAAAATCCGAATACTCCGGTATCATAAAGGTACAGCCGTAAAGCTCCTCGAGCTTTTTATACGAAGTGGTCGGGAAATTGAGCACCGAGACCTGCCCCGTAAGTATTATGCTCTTTGTGTCCTGCATTTTGCACGCAAAGCAGGCTAAAACGCCCGCGCTTTGTATTACCATGTTGAAAACGCCGGCGGCAAGGTCTTCGGGCGTCGCCATATCGCTGACTTTGCCGAAGTTTGAAGCCGTTATCTCGTCGTTCATGTTTGAAAGACGCGCGTGAGTAATGTCGCCTATCGTAAGGTCTATGTTGGAAATGTCGCCTTTATTCGCAAGCGACTCGAGTACGCTGAAATCGCGCACGCCGAAAAGCTTTTCGCAAAGCCCGACTATCGTGCCGCCGCCTATGCCCGAGCCGCCTATGTGAGATATCTTATCCCCCTTGACGCTGACAAACGCCGTGCCCGTGCCCATGCTGACGACTACGGCGTTGTCGCAGCCGGAAATGAATTTACCGCCGAGTCCTATCGCCATAAACTCGTCAGCCATAAGGGTCTTTATACCGTAAATGGGCTCTTTTACTCTGGCGGCGCCGACGCCGGTGCATATTATTGAAGAGACCGCCGAAAGGCTTAAGCTGTTTTCGGAAAGAAATTTGCCGAAAGCGCCGTAAGCCGAGGTCAAAGGGTCGCTTGCCTTGACCGACAGGGGAGAAATTATCTTTCCGTCGCGCAGACCGACTATTTTCGTCGTACTGCCGCCGATGTCGATACCGATTATAAGACTCA
This sequence comes from Clostridia bacterium, assembly GCA_017444965.1. GTDB lineage: Bacteria > Bacillota > Clostridia > Oscillospirales > Butyricicoccaceae > RGIG3513. The sequence continues at coordinate 4,936 of JAFSVO010000272.1, forward strand.
TATCAAGACCTCTTCCCGATAGATTTGTTAAAGTATGCTTTATCAGAATTCCGCCGTGCCGACGGTCCTGGGGAAGGGCAGAACGTCGCGGATATTGGAAATGCCCGTAAGGTACATTATCATTCGCTCAAAGCCCAGTCCGAAGCCGCCGTGGTGCGTGCCGCCGTATTTGCGAAGCTCTAAGTACCACCAGTAAAGCTCTTCTTCCATCGAAAGCTCGCGCATTCTGTCTTTAAGCACGTCAAGCCGCTCTTCGCGCTGGCTGCCGCCTATAAGCTCGCCTATGCCGGGCACTAACATGTCGCACGCGGCGACCGTCTTTCCGTCGTCGTTTACGCGCATATAAAACGCCTTGATCTCTTTCGGGTAATCGGTGACGAAGACGGGCTTTTTGTAAATGACCTCAGTAAGATATTTTTCATGCTCGGTCTGCAGGTCGCACCCCCAGAAAACGGGGAAGTCGAACTTGGCGCCGGAGCTTTTAAGCTCTTCGACCGCCTGCGTGTACGTTATCCTCGCGAAATCGCTTCCGGCTGCGGCTGTAAGGCGTTCGACAAGACCTTTATCGACGAAACTGTTGAGGAAAGCTATTTCATCCGGGCAGGTCTTTAAAACGTGGTTTATTATGTATTTTACCATATCCTCCGCAAGGTCCATAACGTCGGGCAGGGCGGCGAAAGCTATCTCGGGCTCTATCATCCAGAACTCCGCGGCGTGCCTCGTCGTGTTCGAGCGCTCTGCGCGGAAGGTGGGGCCGAATGTATAAGTCTTTCCAAACGAAAGGGCGAACGTCTCCGCCTCAAGCTGACCCGATACGGTAAGATTTGCGCTTTTGCCGAAGAAGTCTTCGGAAAAATCGACCTTTCCGTCTTCCGTCCTGGGTACGTTTTCAAGGTCAAGCGTCGTCGCGCGGAACATGGCGCCCGCGCCCTCGGCGTCGCTCGCCGTGATTATCGGGGTATGGGCGTAAACGAACCCGCGCGAGTTAAAGAAGCTGTGTATCGCAAAAGCCGCCTCCGAACGGATGCGGAAAGCCGAGTTGAAAAGATTCGTTCTCGGGCGAAGATGCTGTATGCCTCTTAAAAATTCAATAGTGTGGCGCTTTTTCTGCAGGGGGTAATCTGTGGGGCAGTCGCCCTCAAGCGTCAGAGAGGAAAGCGAGACCTCTACGGGCTGCTGCGGATTGGGCGAAACGTTTACCGTGCCGCACGCGATAACAGCGCTGCCTACCGTCAGAGCGCAGGCGGGGGAATAAAGCTCGCCCGCGCCGTCGGCGACGAGCTGGATATTCTTAACGACGGAGCCGTCGTTCAGCTCGATAAAAGCGCACGCTTTAACGTC
>JAFSVO010000005.1 GCA_017444965.1 Clostridia bacterium
GTCACGGCAAAGCCGTGACAACTCCCTTTACACAAGGGAGCCAATAAAGGTGCGCGCAAACGCGCCTATTGATCGACGCGGCGATGCCGCATACCTTGTTTTCTCGTTTCGCAGAGCGAAACATATCGAACGGCGCTTCGGCGCCGTATATCGAAAGGCCTGTGGCCTTATATCGAACGGCGCAAAGCGCCGTATATCGACCGCGGCGAAGCCGCGGCTTTTTCCGATTGACAAAGCCGGGGATATTTTTTATAATAATTTTAATATATAAAAATTATCGATCGGAGTTTTGATATGAAGTCTTTCCTTCGTTTTATCATAATTACGGCTGTCCTCGCGGCGCTCGTCACGACCTTCACCTTTGCCGAGAAGTTCACGTCAAAGGTCAGCAGCACCACCTGGGAGCTTGACGACAGTACCGGCACGCTCACCGTTACGGGCAAGGGCGCGATGAGCCGCAACATGAAGTTCATAAACTTCCACGCCGCGAACGTAAAGCACATAGTTATCGACGAGAAGATAACCTCTATCCCCTCTTCGGCGTTCGCGAAGTGCGCCGCCGAGGACGTCGTTCTGCCCGAAGGGCTCACCTCTATCGCCGCCTTCGCCTTTTACCGCTGTGAAAAGCTCAAGACGGTAACTATTCCGCCCAAGGTCTTTTTCCTCGGCAGCAGCGCTTTCAGCGGGTGCAAGTCGCTTGAATCGGTATCCCTTCCAGACAGTCTGCGCATTTTCGGCAATACCGTCTTTAAAAACTGCTCGGCGCTGACTACCGTCAACTTCCCCGACGGGCTTATCGACGTCGGCGCCGACGCGTTCGGGGGCACGGCGATAATCAACGACCCCGCGAACCTCGCAAACGAGAAAAACCCCGAAAGCCCGGGGCTTTACATAGGCAACTGCCTTTTCAGAGCGGGAGAAACGAACGGCGCGTTCGTCGTGAAAGAGGGGACGCGCGTAATCGCCGCCGAGGCGTTTTCCGACGCGACCTCCGTTACGAGCGTTTCTCTCCCCTCTTCTCTGCGTTATATAGGAAGACGGGCTTTCGCCAAGTGCGCGAAAATACGCACGGTCATCCTCCCCGAGGGCGTTAAGACGGTATACGACAACGCCTTTGACGGCTGCTCGTCGCTTAAAACGCTCGGCCTGCCCGAAAGCGTGAGGGATATCGGCGCGCATCTTTTGGACAACTGCAAGGATATACGCGAGATATCCTACGCCGGCGCGATAGACGACAAGTACGCGCTGAATATAGGCCCCGACAACGAAACGCTGACCCGGGCGCCGTGGTATTACGGAAAGGACGACCCGCTCGACTCGGCGTACAAGGGCTACGCGAATTTCAAGCCCGCGTTCGAGTACGGCGACAAGCTTTTCACCGACGTCGAGCAGGACCAGTGGTACTATAACAACGTAAAGCTCGCGTATGAGTACGGGCTTATCAAGGGCAAAACGGCAACTGAATTCAAGCCCGCGGGCAATATAACGTTAGCCGAAACGGTCGCGCTCGCCTGCCGCATACACAGCGCTTTCGCGGGCGACGGCGCCGATTTTACGCAGGGCAGCCCGTGGTACCGGGTCTATATCGACTACGCCGTACAACGCGGCATTCTCGAAAAGGACGACCCCGAGGTAAAATACAATACCGCCGCGACCCGCGCGCAGTTCGCCGTCATTATGGCGAAGGCCCTGCCGAGGCGCGCTTTAAGGACGCTTAACTACGTGCCGCCCGTCTCCATCCCCGACGTGCGCGGGTTTGAGGATCACGCCGACGCGGTCTACACGCTTTACGAGGCGGGGATAGTCACCGGCGCCGACGCCAAGGGCACCTTCAAGCCCTCTAACAAGATAACCCGCTCTGAGGCCGCCGCCATACTCACGAGGATGGTCGACGAGAGCGTGCGGCAGAAAATAACCCTTACGAGAGCCGCCGAGGACGCCGCCGTAAGGACGAAATAACAAAGGCGCGCTGAAGCCTTCCGGTTTCGGCGCTTTTTTGCGTCTGCGCAATTGACAATAACGCGCGCGAATGGTATGCTTTTAGGGGGAAAGAATAAGGCAAGCGAATGCTTGCCGTAATCGAAAACGCGAAACGCGTTTTCGTCGATATACGCTTCGCGTTCGAGATATATCCGCAAAGCGGATATTCGATATAAGGGCTTCGCCCTTTCGATATATTCCGCGTTTTTGAAAACGCGGAATAAGAACGAGGGACGGGGGAACAATCCCTCCGGGTGCTTCGCACCCACCTCCCTTTACACAAGGCAGGCAGACAAGGTGCGCGCGAAGCGCGCCTATTGATAAATGCGGCTTCGCCGCATACCTTAACATTTTGCCGCAGGCAAAATATCTCGAAAGCTTGTGGTATATCTCGCCTTCGGCGAACTATAATTTTATAATATATCTCGCCTTCGGCGAGGTATAACGCAAGCTTATATCGAACGCGCGAAGCGTGTACATCGAATTTCGGCGTCAGCCGAAATATATCGACAAACTTTAGTTTATAATAATACGGAGGAGCTTTTATGGGCATTCTCGAAAAGATGAGTCTTGCGGGCAAGAAGGGCTTCGTTACGGGCGCGGCGCGCGGCATAGGCAAATGCACGGCGACGGCGTTCGCGGAGGCCGGAGCCGACGTCGCGATAGTCGATATCGACTTTGAGACCGCGGAAAAAACGGCGGCGGAGATAGCCGAAAAAACGGGCAGAAAAGTCATAGCCTTAAAGTGCGACGTCACGGATGAAGCGCAGGTACAGAGCACGGTCGATACGGTGGTAAAAGAGCTCGGCGGGCTGAACTTCTGCCACGCGAACGCCGGCGTCTGCATAAACGCCGCGGCTGAGGAAATGACCTACGCGCAGTGGAAAAAGAACCTTTCGGTAAACCTCGACAGCGTGTTTCTGACCGACACTATAGCGGGAAAATACATGCTTTCACACGGGGGCGGCTCTATTATCAACACGGCTTCGATGTCGGCGCACATAGTCAACGTGCCGCAGCCGCAGTGCGCGTACAACGCCTCGAAAGCGGGCGTTATCCAGCTTACAAAGTCGCTCGCCGTCGAGTGGGCGAAGCGAAACGTCCGCGTAAACTCGATATCCCCCGGCTATATCGGCACCGACCTTACCCTTTCGTCGGAATTCTTAAAGCCGCTTATCGAAAAGTGGAACGCGCTGTCGCCGATAGGGCGCTTAGGCAAGCCCGAAGAGCTTGCCGCCGCCTGCGTTTACCTCGCGAGCGACGCGTCATCCTTTACGACCGGCGCCGACTTTTGCATGGACGGCGCGTTCACCTGCTTCTGATATGAACGCAAACGAACTTATCGCGCGCGGCGAGACGGCGCTCGGCATAGAGCTCGGCTCGACCCGCATCAAGGGCGTTTTGTGCGACTTTTCGGGCAACGTGCTCGCGACCGGCTTTTTCGAGTGGGAAAACAAACTTCAAAACGGCGTTTGGACTTATTCTCTGGAGGACGCCGAAAAGGGCCTTCGCGCCTGCTACGCTTCTCTGCGCGAGAACGTCAAAGAAAAATACGGCGCCGCGCCGCGCACTTTCGGCGCTGTAGGCGTAAGCGCCATGATGCACGGATATATCGCGCTCGACGAAAAGGGCAGGCAGCTCGCGCCCTTCCAGACGTGGCGGAACACAAACACGCAGAAGGCGGCGGACGAGCTTACCGGGCTGTTTGATTTCAATATCCCCCTGCGGTGGTCGTGCGCCCATCTTTATCAGCGCGCGCTCGATAACGAAGAGCACGTTTCGCGCGTATCTTCCGTCTTCACTTTAGCCGCCTATATCCACTACCGCCTTACGGGCGAAAAGGTCACAGGCGTGGGCGACGCGTCGGGCATGTTCCCGATAGACGCGCAAACGCTCGATTACGACGAAAATATGGTCAAAAAGTTCGACGCGCGTCTTAAAGAGCGCGGCGTTGCGCGCGGCTTGCGCGAGCTTTTCCCGCGGCCCCTTACGGCGGGGCAGAACGCGGGATATTTAACGCCCTCAGGCGCCGCGCTTCTGGACGGGAGCGGGGAGCTTCTGCCCGGCGTCCCCTTCTGCCCGCCCGTGGGCGACGCGGGCACGGGCATGACGGCGACGAACGCCGTCGCGCCGCGCACCGGCAACCTTTCCGCGGGGACGAGCGTTTTCGCCATGATAGTTTTGGAAAAGCCCCTTTCAAGGCTGCACCGGGAAATAGATATCGTAACGACCCCGACGGGCGCGCCCTGCGCCATGTCGCACGCGAACAACGGAAGCACGGACATAAACGCGTGGGCGGGCGTTATCCGCGAGGCGTGCGCCCTTTTCGGCGTGCCGACCGAGCCCGACGAGCTTTATTCAAAGCTTTACAACGAATCTTTGCAAGGCGACCCCGACTGCGGCGGGCTTATGACCTACGGCTGGTATTCGGGCGAGAACGTGACCTTTATAAACGAAGGGCGCCCGCTAATTTTAAGGCGGCCCGAAAGCCGCCTTACCCTCGCGAATCTTATGCGCGCGCATCTTTATTCCTCGCTCGGCGCGGTAAAGCTCGGGCTCGATATACTCTTTGAGAAAGAGGGCGTGAAGCTTTCCCGCATGACGGGGCACGGCGGGCTTTTCAAGACGCCCGGGGTCATGACGAGGTATCTCGCGGCGGCAGTGAACGCGCCCGTGACCGTCTTAAAGACGGCGAACGAGGGCGGCGCGTGGGGGATCGCCCTTCTCGCGGCGTATACGGCTTACGGAAAACGCTTCGGCGCGCTTGAAGATTACCTCGACAAAGCCGTTTTTTCAAACCTTTCGGGCGAGACGGTAAGCCCCGACCCGCGCGACGCGCAGGGCTTTTCGGCGTTTATGGAGCGGTACAAGGCGTGCCTTGACGTAGAAAAAGCGGCGATAGAAAATATTTAAAAGCCTGCGGCTTTTAAATCGATATACGCTTCGCGTTCGAGATAAGGTCTGCGACCTTTCGAGATACGGCGCAAGCGCCGTTCGATATATTCCGCGTTTTTAAAAACGCGGAATAAGAACGGGGGACGGGGGAACAACCCCTCATACGGCACGATCAGGGGATCGTGCCCTACGCGTAGGGCGTGATGCCCACATCACGCCGCCCCTTACACAGGGGAGCCAATAAATAAAGGTGCGCGCGCAGCGCGCCTATTGATAAATGCGCCTACGGCGCATACCTTAACATTTTGCCGCAGGCAAAATATCTCGAACCGAACGAAGTTCGGTATCTCGAACGCGCGAAGCGCGTACATCGAATTTCGGCGTCAGCCGAAATATATCGCGCTGTGCCGCAAGGCAAAGCATTAACGGAGGAAATTCCGTCATGTTCTACTATCTTCTCGCGCCGTTTCTTACCTACAATTTCATCCTTATCGCGGCAGCGGTCGTGCCCGCGCTCTTCCTTATGATAAAGGTATACCGCTCGGACAGGTTAGAGGCAGAGGATCCCGCTTTTCTGCGCGTGCTCGTGACGCGCGGCATACTCTCGTCCCTTCTGGCGCTTTTCGAGGAAAGGATACTGTCGCTTATACTGGCGTCGATAGTCCCCGAGGGCACGACGCTTTACAACGTTCTTTTATACTTCGTCGTCGTCGCCGTGTCGGAGGAAAGCTCTAAATACATCTTCCTTCGCCGCACGACGTGGAAAAGCCCCCATTTCAACTGCCGCTACGACGGCGTCGTTTACGCCGTTTTCGTATCTTTAGGCTTCGCTTTATGGGAAAACATCAGCTACGTTCTGACCTTCGGGCTTTCGACGGCGCTCGTGCGGGCGGTGACGGCTATCCCCGGGCACGCCTGCTTCGGCGTTTTCATGGGCGTTTTCTACGGCACCGCGAAAAAGTACGACAACCTCGGGCGCGGCGGCGCGTCTGCCGTGACGCGCGTTCTTGCCCTTCTGTTCCCCGTCCTTCTGCACGGCGCTTACGACTATATCGCCTCGTCGCAGGAGACGTCGCTCGGCTATTACTTCATCCCCTTCGTCGCGGTCCTTTTCATAGCGTCCTTCATTATCGTGAGCAGATCGTCCAAAACGGACGAATATATAGGATAAAGGAGCGTTTTTCATGGCTGACAGATTTAATTGCTATCCCCTTATGCAGTTCGCCGGAACGGTCGCCGCTTGCATGGATTTTCCCCTGCCCGAGCAGTACGCGCCCCCTGTCGACTGGGTCGTGACCCTTATGAAAGAAAAGCTCGGCGGACCGGCCGATCGCCTCGTCCTTTACCACGCCGACGCGATAGGCAATTTCCTTTTCAGTCAGTACCCCGAGTATTTCGCGCCCGTGCAGAGGCATTTTCCCATCTCGGTACCCTTCGTTTCGACGATAGAGTCGGTAACGCCGGTGGCGCACGCCTCGATGTATACCGGAATGTCGCCCGACGGCCACGGAATAAAGACCTATACCCGCCCGGTGCTTACGTGCGACACCCTCTACGACCGCCTTATCGCCGCGGGCAAAAAGCCCTGCATCTGCGCGACGGCGGGCGGCACCTTCCACCACATATTCAACGAACGCCCGATGGAGTACGTAAAAGGCATAAACGGCACCGAGGTGCTCGCGAAAACGCTTGAGCTTATAGAGGAAGACAAGTACGACGTCATAAGCATACACGACTGCGATTACGACGACGCCGCCCACGCCTACGGCCCCGAGTCGAAGGAGGCGAAAAACGCCCTCTCGCTGATGTGCGAGCGCTTCGACGCCATGGCGGAGAAAATAAAGGAAATATACGCGCCGCGCGGGCATAAGACGCTTTTAACTTTCTCGCCCGACCACGGTCAGCACGCGACACTTTCGGGCAAGGGCACGCACGGCTCTACGTGCATGGAGGATATGAACATACTTCACTTCTTCGCCGCGCTTTAAGGCGCATAAAATTAAGTCAAGTACGATTTGGAAAATCGTACTTGACTTTTTTGCGTTATTCGCTTTTTTCCTTCTTTTTCTTTTTTAAAACCACAGTGTGTCTTATGAACACGGACAAAAGCATTTCTATCCCCAGCACTCTTACGTGGAACGCGAAATGATGGAATGGGCTGAAGAGCAGGAGCACGGCGAGCACGGTCGAAACGGTAAGCACGAGCACCTGAAGGAAGGACGCCTTTTTTTCGCGGATCATCTCGTCTATCTCTTCGCCGACTTCATACAGCGCCATGATAGCCCACACGAAGCCCATGAGCTGCACCGAATCGGTTTTGTGGTAAATAACGGCGGCGCCGAGGGCAAAATATAATATGAGTTTTCCGGGCTCTATCTCTTCGGTGTGAAAGCGCAGTACGGCGAAAAGCCCCGCGAACGCCCTTAAAAGAAGCCCCACGCCGATCACGTAGTGGGCGGCGTCGGTCAGCGGCTCGGGGAAAATTATCAGAACGAGCCCTAACGCCGCGAAAATGTAAGCTATCCAGTCCTCTTCAAGCTCGAGTATCCATTTTTTCACGCTTATCCCTCCTTTTTTACGGCGGGTTTCCGAATTATACGCCCTTGCCCTTGATTTATTCTGTCGAATATTGTATAATATAACGCAGAATGCGGGAAAATAGACTTTTAAGGGCAAAACGCGGCTCTTTTATAAAAGTATAACCCGAAACACGCCCGCATGTCAACAAAACGTCCCGGGGGAAATTATGGCTTTTCTTTCATACCTTCTTTACGCGTTGGGCGCGATAGTCGCGCTCGCTCTGCTATACGTGCTTTTCATCGCGTTCTGCATGATATTTGTCGACCGCGGAAAGCTTTACGACGACGACAGCCCCTTTTACCGCTTTCTTATCGACGCGGTGGTTTCGCAGATACTCTTCTTTTCAAACGTCCGCGTGACCGTCAAGGGGATAGAAAATCTCCCCGAAAGCGGCGCCTTTCTCTTAGTCGGGAACCATATCTCGATGTACGACCCGATAGCCCAGCTTCGCGTTTTAAAAGACAGAAAGCTCGTTTTCGTGACCAAGCCCGAGATAATGAAGATACCCGTCGCCGCGCCCGCGCTGCGCCGCTGCGGCTTTATGGAGATAGACCGCGAAAACCCGCGCAAAGCCGTGCTTACGGTAAACCGCATGGCTGACTTTTTAAGCCGCGGCAGGTCGGTCGCCGTCTATCCCGAGGGCACGCGCAGCAAGACGGGCGAGCTGCTCCCCTTCCACGCCGGGGTCTTAAAGCCCGCGATAACGGCGGGCGCGCCGGTCGTTTTATGCAGGGTGTCAGGCACCGAAAACGTGCATAAAAACGCGCCCTTCCGCAAAACGCCCGTCACGGTCGAGTTTTTAAGGACCATCCCCGCGGGTGAGTTTTCCAAAAGCTCGCTTCTGTGCGAGAGCGCAAGGAATGAATTTTTAAAATAATTTATAAAACGGAGACAGAAAATGAAGTATTTCGTGCTTTACAACCCGCTTTCATGCTCGGGCAAGGGATTTATCCTCGCGAAGCGCCTTGAAAACATCTTAAAGGACGACGAGGTCATATTCTTCGACGTCACCACCTTAAAGACCCGCGACGAGATACTCAACTACGCCGAAAAGGACGACCGCATCGTGCTCTGCGGCGGCGACGGCACCGTAAACCGCTTTATAAACTCGGGCGATACCGACGCGCTCGGCTTCGACCTTTACTACTACGCCTGCGGCAGCGGCAACGATTTTTCAAACGACCTCGGCAAGTCGCCCGAAAAGGAGCCCGTCCGCATAAATCAGTTTTTGAAGCATCTGCCGACCGCGCTCGTCAACGGCAAGGCGTATAAATTTGTCAACGGCGTCGGCTTCGGCATAGACGGCTACTGCTGTGAAGAGGGCGACAAGCAGCGCGCGAAAAAGCCGGGCAAAAAGATAAACTACACGAATATAGCGATAAAGGGCCTGCTCGGCGCCTTCCGCCCCGTCAACGCGGTCGTGTCCATAGACGGCGTGTCGCACGAATTTAAGAAGGTGTGGCTCGCGCCGACGATGAACGGCAGATTTTACGGCGGCGGCATGATGCCCACCCCCGACCAGGACAGAGAGCACAACGGCACCCTGTCGACCCTCGTCTTCTTCGGCATGGGTCCGCTCGGCGCGCTTACCATCTTCCCCTCCATCTTCACGGGCGAGCATATAAAGCACGAAAAGAACTGCGCGCTTTTCCACGGCAAGAACATAAACGTCACCTTCGACCGCCCCTGCGCCCTGCAGATAGACGGCGAAACGATACCGAACGTCACCGAATACACCGTCTGCGCCGACGTTTACGCGCCCGTACCCCTTAAAGACGACGAGGAGCAGGCGAAGTTATGAACGCGAAAAAGATCTTCACCCGCAAAAGCGTCTTCACCGTCCCCAACCTGATGAGCTTTGCGCGGCTTCTGATGATCCCCCTGATAGTGTGGCTCTACCGATTCCGCGGCGAGCATCTGTGGGCGGCGGGGGTGCTGCTTCTTTCGGGCGTTACCGACGTTTTCGACGGGAAGATAGCGAGGAAGTTCGATCAGGTGTCCGACCTCGGAAAAATGCTCGACCCGGTAGCCGACAAGCTTACACAGCTCGCGATGCTTATCTGCATCGTGCCGCTTCACAAGACGGTCATACCGCTTATAGTCCTTTTCGGTATAAAAGAGCTGGCCATGGCGGTGTTCGGGCTTATCGCGATAAAAAAGACCGGAAACGTCCACTCCGCGCAGTGGTACGGCAAGGCGTGCACCGTCTTCTTCGCCGTCGCCGCGACCGTGCTGATACTTTTCCCCGACCTGCCGCATGCCGCCGTCGGCGTGATAATCATGCTCTGCGCCGTGTCCTTTATCCTTTCCCTGACGCTTTATATAAGTTACTTTATAAAACTCTTCAAAGCCAATAAAAAGACGAAAGCGTAAAAGGTGCCTGTCTTGAAACGGAAATACGGATATAAACGCCGGATAACGGCTTTTACCGCTTTCGGCGCCGCCTGCGCGGCGTTTATTTGCCGTGCCGCCGTTCTTTCGGGCGCCGGCGTTTTTTTATCCGGGCTTCTCAACCTTGTCCGCATATTCGTTTATCTTACTCTTTTTTCGGCGTGGGGCGTTTCGGTAAGCCGCAGAGTCGTGCAGACTCAGCCCCGCGCTTATCTTGTATCGTCAGCCGCGCTCATGGTATTCTGGCTTTTCGTGCGCGAGCTTCGCTGGCATTTCGTCGAGGGCGCCGTCTTAAAGCGTTTTTTGTGGTACGTTTACTATATACCGATACTTCTCATACCGCTTTTCGGCTTTCTCGTATCCCTGTCGCTCGGCAGGGGCGAAAGCTGCCGTCTTCCCGATAAGACGGCTCTTTTGTTCATACCGCCGTCGGCGCTTGCCCTTTTCGTTCTGACGAACGACCTTCACGGGCTTGTCTTCGTTTTTCCCGAAAACGCGGGGATGAAGGGCGAGCTCGACTACGGCTACGGCGTTTTGTTCCGCGTTATCGCCGTCTGGTGCGTGCTCTGCCTGCTTCTGTCCTTTATCACCCTGTTGAGAAAATGCCGTATCGGGCGCAAAAGTCCCCTTTATCTGCCTCTTCTGCCCTTCGCCCTGCTGCTCGTTTACGATCTGCTTTACGCCCTGCGCGCGCCTTTTGTCGTCGGGGCGCTCGGCGACTTCGCCGTTACCGAGTGTCTTTTGACCGCCCTTTTCTTCGAGAGCTGCATCCGGTGCGGGCTTATCCAGTCCAACACGCGGTACGGCGAGCTTTTCGGCGCCGCGCGCGGGCTTTCTCTGCAAATAGCCGACGAGTCGCTTTGCGTGCGTTATTCCTCGCCCGATCCCTATCCGCTCACGAAAGAGGATATGGAAAGCGCGCTTGAACGTCCGGTCGAGCTTCCGGGGGGCAGGATCCTCGAATGTATGAGGATAAAGGGCGGTCACGCTTTCCGCGCAAAGGACGTCTCCGCCCTTTTGTCGCTCAGGGAAACGCTTGCCGAAGCCCGCGAGGAGCTTTCCGAGCGCGAAGGGCTTATCAAAGCCGAATACGAACAGGAGGCGGAGCTGCGGCGCGTTGCCGAGCAAAACCGCCTTTACGACCTTTTGAACGAAAAGACGGGCAGTCAGCTTGACAGGATAAAGGAGCTTGCGGGCGAATACGAGAAGGCGGAGAGCGACCGTGAAAAGAAAAGGATACTCTCCGAAACGCTGGTGCTCGGCGCATATATAAAAAGGCGGCGCGACTTCGTCCTGCTTGCCGAGGGCGGCTCCGCCGTCACGCCGGACAGCCTGGAACGCGCGTTTGACGAATCCTTCCGTTCCCTTTCCGCCTGCGGCGTGCGCGGGGCGTACCTTATCGACGCGGACGCCGCCCTGACGGGCGAGGCTCTTACCCTCGCTTACGACTTTTTTGAAAGCGTCGCCGAGGCTCTTCTCGGCGCGGCGCGGTATATCGTCGTAAACGTCGGGCGCGCCGACGGCGAAGCGTTCTGCCGTATAACCTCCGACGGCGTCTGTCCTTCGCCCCCTGTCGCGTCCCTTTATCCGCGCGTCCGGACGCTTTCGGGCGAAGACGGCGGCGCGCTCTTTATCCTTCCGCTTGAAGGAGGCGAGAGCTTATGACGGCGTTTTCGCTTTTGCCCGAGGGCACGCAAAGGCTTTTCGCGGCGCTCTGCTTTTTCGCGGCGTCGGTACAGCTTTTTTTGTGCGTATACGGGCGGTTCGTCCTCTTTTCACGCGCGCGGCGTATCCTCGACGGTATACTGTTCGCCTCTCTCACCGCCTTATGCGCCTGCCTTCAGGCGTGCGCCGCCGGCGCTTTTTACGTCGGCTTTTACGGGAGCTTTACCCCCTTCCTTTGCGCCGCGGTCTTTCTGCGCGCCCTGATACTTATCCGCCGCGGACGGAAAAAGCGTTTTGACACCCTTTCGCCCGACTGCGTCAAGGAAACTCTGGACGGGCTTGAAGACGGCGTCGCCTTTTCCGACGGAAGCGGCAGAATAATCCTTATGAACAAGGCGTCGGGCGAGCTTATCGCTTCCCTTTCCGGGCGTTATCCGCAGACGCTTTCGGAAATAAACGAGGCTCTTAAACTTGCCGAAAAGGCTGACGGCTCTTCCTCTCTTTACCGTTTCCCCGACGGACGGGTGCGCCGCGCCGATCTTATCCCTCTTTCCGGGACGTATCTTTCGGGCTTTACGCAGATAACTCTGCAAGACGTAAACGACGTATTCGAGACCAACTTAAAGCTAACGCGCGAAAACGCCGAGCTTAAGGCGGCGGTCGAAAAGGCGTCGCACATGCTCTCGGTCGTTTCCGAGCGCGTCCGCGAGCAGGAAGCCCTTGAAATGAAGACGCGCGTCCACAACGACATAGGAAAAAGTCTTATCGCTCTTTCCGACCTTATGAACGGCGGCAAGGGCAGCACCGACGAGGAAATGCGCGTTTTAAAACGCGCGGTAAGTCTTATTACCCGAAGCGCTCCCGAAAGTCCGCGCACGCTTAAAAGCGCCGTGCGCGAGGCAAAGGAACTTAACGTCGGTCTTGAAATAAGCGGCGCGGCGCCCTTATCTCCCGAAACGGAGGAGATACTCACCGCCGCCGCGTCGGAGTGCGTTACAAACTGCGTGCGCCACGCAAAGGGCACGCGCGTTTATTTAGAGCTTTCGGAAACCAAGGACGGCATACGCGCCCTTTTCACAAACGACGGCGCGCCGCCCAACGGGAAAATAAAAGAGGGCGGCGGGCTTTCCTCTCTGAGACGGCGCGTACAGGACGCCGGCGGAGAAATGCTTATTTCCCGCGAGCCGCGCTTCGCCCTTTCCGTCAAGCTTCCCAAAAGGAGGAACGGCGTATGATAAAGACGGTCATAATCGAAGACGATCCCGTGATAGGCAAATATCTTGAAGACGCCCTCTTGTCCGACGGGCGTTTCGAGGTGCTGTCCGTGCTTCCCGACGCCTTTGACGCCGAAGCGTTCTGTCTTAAAGAGCGTCCCGCGCTCGTGCTTATGGACGTGCGGACTCTGCACAACCATTCGGGGCTTTCGGTCGGAGAGCGGCTAAAAAAAAGCGGGCTTTCCGCAAAGATAATCGCGGTGACGAGCCTTATTGACCCCGAGGTATTAATGCGCGCCAAAAGCGGCGCCGCCGACAGCCTTTGCTATAAGGACGCCGGCGAAAAAGAGCTTATAAGCGTCATAGACCGCACGCTTGCGGGCGAGCGCGTCTTCCCCTCCTCTTCCCCCAGCGTCGAGCTTAAAGATATGTTTTCAGGCGATATAACGCCGCGTCAAATGGACGTTTTAAGGCGCTTTATCCGCGGCATGACCTACGACGAAATAGCGCGGGACCTTAATATCTCGAAGCCGGGCGTGCGGAAGATACTCGACACCCTTATCGAAAAGGGCGGGTTTGCTAACAAATACGAGCTTATGATAGCGGCGGTCGAAAACAAGCTTATCGTTACGACGCTGCACGATAAATAAACATCCGCCCGCCAAGCGGGCGGTTTTTCACATGCGGGCATAGCCCTCTGTTCTTCGCGTATCCGTAAACGGATAAGTACGGCTGCCAACTGCGTAAGATTGTTACTTGCCGCCCGTGAACGGGCTGTCATTCA
>JAFSVO010000273.1 GCA_017444965.1 Clostridia bacterium
CAGTTTGCCCTCTTCAAATACGGCGAGCTTCCCTTCGCCGACGTAAAGCCACAGTTCGAGCGTATTTATATCCTTAAGAACGGCTATAACGTCGCCCGCGATAAGGTCGCGCATCTCTATATTCCTTAAGCGGAAAGACTTATGCGTGTTCATCTCAAGGCATGACGCGCCGCCGAAGGTGTACTGATTTACCATAAGGTCGTTAAATATCTTGCCGCACGTCTTTTCGTCCTTTATTTCAAAGGTGTTCTTTATAAAGTCCGCCTTATTGCCTATCGTCGTCTCGCGCCCTAAAGCCTTCTTATAAACGGCGTTTATGTAATCGAGGTCGTTTGAAGCCGAAACGCTCTTATAGGCGTCGGTTATCGCCTTGCCGCCGTTGGGAAGGGTGTTGCGGACGGTGAAGGGGGTCGCGTTCTGAGGCACGCCGCACACCTTGGTGTCGCCGCAGTCTATCCTCGTGCCGTTTTCGGCGGTGACGGTCGCCGTGAAACTCTTCTTTACCGTTCCGCGCGCAGGGATCTTGACCGAAAGTTCAAGCGCGCCGTTTGTGAAAGATACTTCGCCCGACTTGTACGCGAGCCCCTCGGGGAGCTTATCGGTAAGGGTCACGGTCTTATCCTCTTTCGTGTCGTTGCGGAAGACGTAGGTAAAGGTGACGTCGGAGCCCTTTGAAGCCGTGCCGTACTGGTACGCCGAGCACTCTTTATATGTTA
The DNA here is from genome assembly GCA_017444965.1 of Clostridia bacterium. Taxonomy (GTDB): domain Bacteria; phylum Bacillota; class Clostridia; order Oscillospirales; family Butyricicoccaceae; genus RGIG3513. The sequence goes on from JAFSVO010000273.1 coordinate 717, forward strand.
TTACGCCGGTGAGGTATTTTGCGCGTAAAACCGCCGCCTCGTTCGGTTTTATGCCGTCGCGGAAGGGGTTGAACACGTTTACCGCAAGGCTGCTCGAAAAAGTGTAATACGCGCCGCCCGGCGTAGTGAGCACGTCTATCTTGTCGAACGTCATGCCGCCGAAAATTTCGGGCGAGTCGTTCTTCGTCAAGTGGTTATAGTCGTTCGAGTCGCCGCCCTCGTGCGTGTTGGTGCAGTGGGCTATCCAGCCGTTGCCGACGTAGAGCATGGCGTGACCTGCGGAAGAGCCGCGCTGGATGATGATATCGCCAGGCTCGAGCGCTTCTATAAATTTTTCCGCCGCGTCCTCGGGGCTGAACTCGGGCGCCGCGCCGTCCCAATAGAAATGTCTGCCCTTTTCGGCTTTTATCATACCCGCCGTGTCGTTACCCTCCGGGTCGTAGTCGAAGCCGTAGTTATAGACCATGTCGCAGAACGCCGAGCAGTCTAAGTAGGAAACGTGCTGTGAGTTGTAGCGGTCGGGACCCAGCGAGCGCTGGCGGCGCAAAGCGTTGGTCACGCCCTTCACGCCCTTGAAGTTCTGCGAAAGGGTCGATTTATCGTACTGTACGTCCCAGCCGCGCGTGCAGGTGGCGTAAGCGATCGCCCACAGTTCGTCGTAATACTGCGGATATTTTTCATCCTTAAAGCGCGGGTCGCGCGTTGTCTGCAAACGCGGATCGTATTCCTCGTACTTAAATTCGTCGTAAGGCTTGCCGGGATGAGAAGTCGCTTTCGGCTCCGTTCCGAAGACGAACTTATGCGCCGCCTTTTGAAGTATCGCCGCGCCCTCTTTGTCTATAAGCCCCGTGGCCTCCATACCTACCGGAGATTTGCCGAAGAGCGTCTCGTACATAAGGCAGGCGATGTAATAAGAGCCGGCGTCGCTCGGATAGTCGCCAGTCCAGTCGTAAAGGTTTATATCGGTATCCTTGTAATTTGTGCGGAAATACCCGAAAGCGTCGCCCGCCTTTACGGTCAGGTGGTCGCCGCCTATCGCC
>JAFSVO010000274.1 GCA_017444965.1 Clostridia bacterium
CTTTTCTATTTCGGCTTTCATATCGACTACTTTTCGCGTTATTTCAAGGTCGCAGGCCTTTGAGCCAATCGTATTCGCCTCTCTGTTAAACTCCTGCACAAGAAAGTCGAGTTTTCTTCCGTACGGAACGTTGCCTTTTATCATACTCTCAAGCTGCTTTAAATGACTGCGCAGCCTTATGATCTCTTCGGTTACGGATACTTTATCGGCATAAAGCGCAGCTTCAGCCAGAATGCGCTGTTCTGTAATTTCGGTATCGCCCAGAAGCTCGGTCATTCTTGCCGACAGTTTTTCTTTATACTCATCTACCGTCTGAGGCGATCTGCCGTCAATGAAATCGACGAAGTCCGAAATAAGACCCGCTCTGTAAAGAATGTCTTCGCAAAGTCTGGTACCTTCTTCCTGGCGGGTTTTGTTAAACTCGCAAAGGGCGCCTTCAAGGACCTCTGACATTTGAGACGTTATCTCTTTAACGTCCGGCTCGTCCTTGTTTATAAGAAGCGCGTCCGGCATTCTGAGCACGGATGAAACAGTTAAATCATCAGGTATACCGTATCTTTCGGCGGCTTGTTTTCCCGCCTTTATATAACCGTCGACCAAAGGACCGTTAAGATCTACCGTTACGCTGTTGTCTTCCTTGTCCTTGACGGAAATATAAACGTCGACCTTTCCTCTTGCTACGGCCGAACCGATCTGTTTTTTTGCGGCGTCTTCCAAAAAAGAATACGCCCTCGGCGCTTTGACCGTAAGTTCAAGATAACGGTGGTTTATTGACCGTAACTCGACTGATATTTGTCTTTTATCATTTTCGGCGACAGCTCTGCCGTAACCTGTCATGCTCTTAAGCAAGATGATCACCTCATAATCTCTTTTATTGTAAAAACAATACCTTCATTTTTATAAACCCGAACGAACAAAAAACGAATAATAAGAAAAGCGGCAAAGAAACCTGCTACGGCGCCGATTATCTTTATTGATTCTCCGAACGGAAGAACGCAGTAGATCAAAACCATTAAGCAAACGGGGATAAGATAAAACAAAGATATTTTCTTGATAACCGTCCCGCTCGGCGTTTCGACCGTAACTCTGTCTCCCGGTACTGCTTTAGGTTTATTTAAAGCTTCTGCGGTAAAAGTTTTGTTATTATCCAAACACCCGTGACAATTGACGCAATCAGACGAACACGGATCGGAACTTGCGAATTCTATTAACGCGTTACCGTTTGGAAGCAGGGTTTTGACCGTGGCTGCCCTGGTCATTTCATATTCCTCCGTATACGCTCATAACCGAAATTGCCGCGCGTATGCCGTCAACGGCGGCGCTCATTATCCCGCCGGCGTATCCCGCGCCCTCTCCGCATGGGATCAATCCCTTGACAAGTAAAGAGTTCATATCGTCGCCGCGGAGTATACGAACGGGAGAAGACGTTCTTGCTTCAACGCCGGTCAAAACAGCTGAAGGATCGCTAAAACAGGATAACTTCTCTGCAAAATCCGGCAAAGACTGTTTTACGGTTTCGGTAACAAACGAAGGCATCCATTTTGAAAAGTCCGTTAGTTTAAACCCTCTTGAATACGTAGGAATGATTTTTCGAGGGCGTGTTCCCGAAGAACCGTTCAAAAAATCGCCCACGAGCTGCACGGGCGCGGAGTAATCCTTTCCGCCTTGAATAAACGCTTCTTTTTC
>JAFSVO010000275.1 GCA_017444965.1 Clostridia bacterium
ATTCTTTTTGTGCAGTTGGTAGCCGCACTTCTATTCTACGCAAAAGGAGTTTTTTCGTCTACCTTATCGCTTAAGCTCTTTTGAACCACGCGTCTAACGCGTGGTTTTCTGTATATAAAAAACTGCGGCTGTTAATGCCGCAGTTTTTTTCAAACGCGTAAGTCAGATCATATCGAAAAGCGCCCGACCGTCGTTATCGGGAAAAAGCCGCTTTTACCTTTCTATATCGCTTTCTTCGGCGCGAAAGACGGTCACCGTATCGTCTTTTACGCACGCGAAAACGTTTTTCGCAAGTTCTTTGATCGAGTCATACTCCGGAGGGATCGCGAACTTTTCCTTTTTCGAATAAACGCCGTAACGGTAATCGCGCCAAAAGAGTTTTCCGTCTTTGCCGAGAACTGCGCCGGTCGCGTTTTTCGGCGCTTCCTCAAACCGGGCGTATGCGACGACAGTCAAAAGATCTTCGTTTGGCCTTTCTACTACTGAAAAGTCCTTGCCGATAAGCCACGGAAAAAGCTTTTCACCTTTACTGTTTATATAATACTCTTCCCTCTTTTCGTACCCTAAATTGGTGTCGATCTCTTCATAAACACCTATAAGGTCTTCTTCCCATTGAATCACACAACTGAAAGACGGTCCGCAGAGCACCCTGCGCTCTTTCGTGTCGTAAAGCCCTATATCGTTTGATCCGTCGCTTTCATCATCCGAATAGAACGTTATAAATCTGTCTTCGTAGTCGTAATAATGTGAAAAGCGAAGTCCCTCCGTCCCCGGAACGACCTTTCCCGCGGTGTCTATAAGGCGGATCTCGTTTCTTGTTTCAGCGACCGCGACGCCGTATTTGTTGAATGGATACGCCTCGTCGTATTCAAACGGTATGACTGTTTCGCCGCGCTCGTTTATGTAACCGTAATGGTTTTCGTAATACCTGTCGCCCTTTTCCGTCTTGTACCACGTTCTGTTGAGATTGACCGCCGCAAGCCCGCAGGTAAACTGGTGCGCATAAGCGTACTGCGGCTCTATGACGAACTCTCCGGCGCGGTTTTTAAAGCCGAAAGTGCCGAACCCGTCGTCTATTTCCCACTCTATTTCTACGGTAGATTCGGAAATAAGCTTCTCGCTCGTTCCCTCATATTCAAGCCAATCACTGTCCCAAATAGCCTCTTCTTCATCATCTTCATCCGGATCGAAAACGATCTCTTCGCGCGGTATTCTTTCACCGTTTTCGTCGAAATACTCGTCGCGGTCTGTCCCGAATATCTTTTTCTCTTCATTGACGAGCTGCGCCCATTTACCCGAGCCCTCGTATATTATTTTCATATGTGTTCTCCTTTACCTGCGTCGCGGTCCGATCCTCTTACGTCTGTAATTATTTCTTTCTTTTTTGAAGGTTTTTTTACCGATCTCGGTGGTATTACGGTGATAGTACCGTCCTTATTGCGCTTGATCGTACTTTCTTTTGGATAAACCGTTCCTATAGCGGGCGCTTCAAACCCCGAATGTATTTTTTCCTGCATAACCATCTTCCCTTTCCATTATTTCGGCACGTTTTTTCCTCTTTCGCAGTTCCAAAGCGCGACGAAAGCCTCAGCCGACTTTTTGTCTTCCGGCGTATCGTGCCACCAGTCGTCTTTAAACTCCCAATCATTCATTATCTTAAGTATCCTCGGTTTATAGACGGTTGAAACCCTTACGTTTTCTATATGATCTAAAGGTACGCTGACAACGTCATACCGCCGTCCGCGCGTAAGCCCTATTACCTCTATATCATTCCACGATAAAGGCAAGCGTTTCCCGCATAGATATACCTTCGTCCCGCCGCGAAAAGCCGGAGTGCCGTGCCTTAAAACGCCGTTTTCGTCGTAACGCTCTTTTACGATGTTGCCCGCGACGCAGTATTTCCAATTCCTTTTTTCCATAGCGTCCCGCCCCCTTTTTATAACTGCTTTACAGATAGATACTTCACAAAAAACGTACTTTTTTCCTCTTTCGGCTTTTATTCTACGCGCAGGCGTGTCCTATAAAACGGATAATTAAACTAAGCGCCGCGGCGTTATAAGGCCGCGGCGCGTTTTTCATTCGATTCCCACAAGCTTTACTACGGCGGGGGTGTATCCCAAAGCGGGCAGTATCTTTTCGGTAAGGTCGCGCGTTTTGAACTTTAAAGAGCTTCGGTTGTCGCAGGGGTGACAGCCGAAGTATTCTTCTTTCAGCACGTCCTCGTCCATAACGAACTTTACCTTATGCTCGCGGTCGTTCATAAGCCCCAAAACCGAAACGCTTCCCGGGTGAAGATCCAAAAAGTCCTCCATAAAGCTTTCTTCCGCGAAGGACAGGCGGCTTATGCCGAGCTGCTTTGAAAGCTCCTTCGTTTTAAAGGGCTTGTCGCCCGGCATAACGAGAAGGTAAAAATCCGTCTTCTGCCTGTTGCAGAGGAAAAGGTTTTTGCATATCTTAACGCCCAAAACGGCGTCTACGTCGGCGCAGACCTCCATTGTAGTCGCGGGCGAGTCGCGGTGGTCGGTGCGCTCATATTCGATATTGAGCCGGTCTAAAAGAGCGTAGGCTCTTATCTCTCTGTCCTCGCGCCCCGTCATATCTTCGGGCGCCCCGTGAAAAAGCTCCATATCCATCCTCTTTTCAGTCGGCTTTCTGCGCGTCCTTCGCCGCGTTGTAGTATTCCCACATTATGTTTTCAACGGCCTGAAGATCGTCCTCGCTTACGCCGACGGGCATATGCTCGGTCGAAACTCTTGTATAAGAGTCGCCGTCTTTGAATTTGACGACCGTGACGGCGCCCGTCAAGCTTATTCCGTCGCCCTCGTTCCACGCGCGCAGGCGCCTTTCGTTTATCACCCTGTAACACCGCTCGACGGCTTCGACGGGTACCGTGTAAGCTTCTTCGCGCTCTTTTTCTTCACCCGGGCGCTGCTCGAAAAACTTTAAGGTCGCCTCCGTGTTCGACTTAGAATACAAAACGAACTCGCGGTGCTCGTCGCCTCCGACCGTCGCGACGACCGCGAAATAATGGTCTACGAGCATAACGCCCTCTTCATCGGGTATCACAAGCTCGACAGGCTCTGCTGTATTCTCCATCGTATTTACCTCCTCCTTCATTAAGAAAACGTCGCGCGCGGGCATCGTGAAGACGATCTCGAAGCCCTTGCCGTCGACGTATTCGGGGTAAAGGCGCTCGCCGTCGAGATAAAAGTAATAGTTCGTGTCGGTCGCGACGAAGGGATAATATATCCTTACCGTCTCGCCCGCGGCGTATTCGTCGCGCGCGTCCTCATACCAGCCCTTTTCGCCGTTATAATCGACCCTGTATTTCGCGTCTTCGCCGCCGCAGGAAGCGAGCGCGAGCGCGAGAACGCATAAAGCGAGTATAAGAGAGATCGAAGCCTTAAGTTTTGAAGTCATATCACGCACCTCACAGGAAAATGAATTGAAAACGCGCAGCGTTTTCGTGAATCGGCTTTGCCGTGAATCGCAAGACAAGTCTTGCATGAATTGAACGGCTTTGCCGTTCATTAAGGTACGCGGCGAAGCCGCGTCTATTGATAAATGCGCCTACGGCGCATACCTTAATGCAAAGCTCTGCTTTGCGATTCATGAAATGCGACGGCATTTCAATTCACGCGCTTTACGCGCAATTCATGAAAAATCAAAGATTTTTCAATTCACGCAAACGTAAATTTGCAATTATTATATCATCATATCGCCGCTTTTTCAAGCGACGTTAAAAGCAAAAGGAAAGCCCGTTCAAAAGAACGGGCTTTCCGAAAAAAACTTATCAGTCGGCGGTGAAGGGCATAAGCGCCAGATGGCGCGCTCTTTTGACCGCCTCGGTGACCTGGCGCTGATGCATGGCGCAGGTGCCGGTCATTCTGCGGGGCAGGATCTTGCCGCGCTCGGAAACGTACTTCTTGAGCTTCGCGGAATCCTTATAGTCTATGCTCGTCGCCTTTTCGACGCAGAACTGGCAGACCTTGCGGCGTCTGTGTTCGATTCTGGGACGATCCATTTTTTCTTTATCGTTTTCCATGGTTTTTCCTCCTTATAAAAGAATCAGAAGGGAAGATCGCTGTCGTCCTCGGACGCCGGGAAAGGCGTCGCGGGATTCTCAAGCTCGAAGGGCTCGGCGGAATTCTGGCGCTGCGCGCCGTCGCGCTTGGATTCGGCGAAAAATACCTCGTCCGCGACGACTTCAACGCTCTTTCTCTTCTGCCCCTGCTTGTCTTCCCAGGTACGGGTCTGTATACGGCCGGATACCGCGACCTGCATACCCTTGGTGAACCACTTCGACACGAACTCGGCGGTGTTTCTCCAGGCGACGATATCGATATAATCGGTCTGCGCCTGCTCGCCGTTGCGGCTGAAGTTGCGGTTGACGGCAAGGGTAAATGTGGTGACGGACGTTCCGTTCTGAGTGTTGCGAAGCTCGGGATCGGCTACCAGCCTGCCCATAAGTATAGCTTTGTTGAGCATATTTTTCCTCCTTACTTCGCGATGATGAGCGAACGCATGATACCGTCGGTTATGCGGTAAACGCGGTCAAGCTCTGCGGGGAACGCGGGCGCGCTCTCAAACTCGATAAGAACGTAGTAACCTTCGTTCTGATCGCATATGGGATACGCGAAGCGGCGTTTGCCCCATTCGTCCGCCTTGGTGACCGTTCCGTTGGCTTCGATAAGAGCTTTGAACTTCTCTACCACGGACGCGACGCCCTCTTCGCCGAGGGACAGATCTACGATAAAGACGGTCTCGTAGGAACCTTTGACTTTCGGCATAAATTGCACCTCCTTATGGACTTATGGCCTGCGTTTTTACAGGCAAGAAAGTTTTATCGGCATACTTGCCGACGTTACCTTACTACTTTATACCGAAGGCGTTCAAATGTCAACCCCTTTTTTTATTATTCCGAAAGAACGCGCCCCAAAAGGTCGCCGAAAAGGCGCGCCGAATAAAGCGCTTCCGACAGCGTGTTGCCGCACGCGCCTATCTCTATAAGCATGCTCCCCGTCCTGAAATGCTGGTTGAACCGCGCGCGCCGCAGGTTTACGGGGCGCATAAGCCCGGGGTACTCGCTTTGCAGCCTTTGCTGAAGATAAAGCTGAAAGGACAGATTGTCGCGCCACGCGGGGTGCGAAAGCCCGCCCGCGTCGGTGCCGCAGACGAACTCTATCTGCGCCGCGTCCCTGCCGTTTATATTCGCCGCCGTCCGAAGGTACGACCCGTCGGCTGAAAGTATCGCGTCGCGGTGAAGGTCAATGACCACCGTCGCCTCGGGGTGCGCCGCAAGCGCCCTTTCTATAAGCTCGCGCGATCTGTCGTAAGCGCCCGAATAGGCGGGGTAGTCGCAGTATTCTGTATAATGCGCGCACGCTATCCCCCGCGCCTCCAGCGCGCGCGCAAGCTCTTCGCCGACCCGCGTCACGTTTTTCGAGCCGTCCGTCGTGCGGAAAGAGTCGCTTTCCTCATATTTTTCAGACTCGGTCCGCGTATACGCCTCGGTGCCGTGCGTATGTACTATTATTACCGACACGCCGTCCGCTTTTTTGACCCTTACTCCGCGCGCGAGCAGGGCGTTTTTATCTGCGTCAAAGTCCGTGTCGTTTCGGATAAACACCTCGGGCAGCGCGCGAGTGCGCGGCCGCGGCGCCGGGATAAAGGTTTCGGTAAACCCGCCCCCGGGAAGCCCGTCCGTATTTTTGACGAAGGGCGTCATCGCGCCGTCTTTTTTAAAAAAAGAGAAAAATCCCGGCGGGAGCCGCGAGACAAGCGCCAGAATAAGGCAAAAGGCGAACCCCGCGGCAAGCGTCAGCAAATCGGTTATACGTCCTTCCCTTTTCATATTCTTCCACCTCGCAAAAGTATATGAAAAGAGCGCGCGTATTAAAACCGTCTATCCCAAAAACTGCTCTATGTCGGATATGCTTATATCGCCCTGTATCGCCATATTTATACCGTAAGACAGCGCTTTCGCGCTTTTCTGTATAAGCGCGTCAATATCCTTAGGCGTAACTAAAAGACCCGGGCTTATTTTCGCGTGCCCGTCGGCGCCCGCGCTTTTGAGGGCGTCGGAAACTATTGTTTCGGCGTCGACGACGGTCGGCACGCCCAAAGCCACGACGGGAACGCCGAGCGTCTGCCTGTCGAGCGCGCGGCGCGCGTTGTACGCCCCCGCGCCCGGCACAATGCCCGTGTCGGATATCTGAAACGACCTGCAAAGTCTGTCGACCGAAAGGGAGGCGAGCGAATCTATCGCGACGACCGCCGCTGGCCGCACCCTTGAGCAGACCCCTTTTATTATCTCGGCGGTCTCGACCCCCGTACACCCCAAAACGCCCGCGCTTATGGCGCACACCGGGCGAAATCCCGAAAAATACGGCTCGCCCATAAGGTGCCGCGTGACGATTATCCTGTCGATGACCTTAGGGCCCAAGCTGTCGGGCGTTATAAAGCGGTTGCCGAGCCCCGCGACGAGTATCTCGCCCTCTTCGGGCAAAAGCGGGCGCAGGTTTTCGGCTATTTTTTTGGAAAGGGCGAATACAGCCGCGCCGTCCGACTGCAGGTCGCCCCCGACCGACAGCGTAACGTACGCGCCCTGCGGCTTTCCTATCGCCTCGGCGCCCTCTTTTGAAATCACCTTTATGCGGCTTATCCTTATACCGTCCTCGTAAAAAAGCTCGCTTTCTATCCCGCCGCTTTTTTCGCACGCGCCCGCGCGCGAGCCGTGCAGCTCTTCAGCCATATCGGTTCTGTTTTCCACGGCCGCCGCCTCCTTTTTGAGATATTTTTGACGGCGCGGGCTTAAAGTATGCAAAAAAAACTTGCTTTTTTCGGTTTTATGTGATAGTATATACTTTGCTTAAAAATCATCCTGTTAGGAGGTAAATCGAATGCCTAACATCAAGTCCGCAAAGAAGCGCGTTCTGGTCTCCCGTGCCGAAAACGCCGCGAACCGTTCCGAAAAAGCGGCTCTTAAGACCCAGCTCAAGAAGTTTGACGCCGCGGTCGCCGCAGGAAAAGACGACGTGCAGGAAGTGTACCGCGAGACCGTTTCCACCATAGACAAAGCCGCGGCTTCGGGCGTTATCCATAAAAACAACGCCGCAAGGAAAAAGAGCCAGGCAGCGAAAAAGCTCGCGAAGTAAGAGCCGAAAGAAAAAAATCATCCGCAGGGCAAACGCCCTGCGGATATTTTTGCTTGTCTTTCTTATCTGTAATCTTCAAGCGCCAGATTTATGGTCTCCATTATCTCGCGCTCTTCGTCGTCGACCTTGTACGCTTTGTAGATGGCGTCGAACTTTTTGATGAAGTCGGCTCTTTCCTCGACGAGGGACATCGCCTCATAGACCGCCTCTAAGGTCTTGTCTCTGTCGTAGCCCGCGGCGCCCGAAAGCTCGGTAAGCTCTCTGTACCACTCCTCGGGCGTGCGGTCGTCGCCCGTCTTTTCGGCGCTGTCGATGGCGAGTATCGTTTCGGTAAGATGGCTCTTATAAAGCTCGCGCGCCTCTTCTATCTCGGGGTCGATCTCGACGTGATCGATATCTTCCTCGTGATCGTGCTCGTCGGCGTAATAGATATCGTCCGGCTCGACTGCGGTCTTCCTCGGTATGATAGCCGTTATCATGGGCAGCACCATCATCGCGGCGATGACGATCGCCAGTATCGCTATTATCATTTTCGCTTTCTTGCTCATAATATCTCCTCCAAAAGATGCTAAAACCATTTTAGCACCATTCTTTTAAAAAATCCACCATATTTTTTTATTTTGATTGAAGCCTTAATAAATTGCTGTTATAATATTGTTGGAAATATATCCGTTTTTGGGCTTTACGCCCGGTTTACGTTTTTAAAACGCAGCTTTAAGGAGTAAAAAATGAAAAAGATCTGTCTTCTGCTTGCCGCGCTCACGCTCGCGGCGTCCATTTCCGCCTGCGGCGCGAAAAAAAGCGCGTCGGGCGGCTGTTTCAACGATTATATAACCGCGCCCGTCGGCACTTTTAATATGTATACGACGTCCGACTCGTCCGCCTACGAGCTTTCGCGCAGATGCACGGCGCGGCTTTACACCATGCTCCCGCGCGAGGACGGCGAGGGCTTTTACTACGCGCCAGACCTTGCCGAAAGCGCCCCCGTGCCCGCCGACGGCGACGGCTGCGTTTTCAGGGTGACCTTCCGCCGCGGATACAGCTGGCAGAACGGCGAAGAGATAACGCCCGACGACTTTATTTACAGCATGCGGACCCTTCTTTCCCCCGATGAGAAGA
>JAFSVO010000276.1 GCA_017444965.1 Clostridia bacterium
AGTCGGAATAACAAGATCGCAGAAAAAAAGCCTTCAGAGCGTTTTGGGAGCAGGCGTTCCCGAGGTTATTTATCTGCCGTCCGGGGCAGGGAGAAAAGCGGATAAGCTTGCCGTTATATGCGGCGAAGGCGTCAGCTGCGAAAGGGTATGCAAAGAGCTTTCTTTAAGATTAAAAGAGCTGACCGGAACGGAATACGCTTACAAAGACCTTGAAGTATACAAGGACAGTTTTTTAAAAATAAGCGCCGCCGTATCTATTCTTGCGGCGGCGCTCGGGGGTACGGCTCTGCTTGTCGGCGGCGTCGGAGTCATGAGCAATATGGCTGCGGCGGCAGAAAGCAGGAGAAGGGAGATAGGCATATACGTTTCTCAGGGCGCGTCAAAAAAAGACGTCGCGCTTTTGTTTCTGACGGAAAGCGTTTCAATATGTCTTTTAGGCGGCCTTATCGCATGGTGCCTTTGCGCCGCTCTCTCAGCGCTTTATATACCGGATAAGTTTACTTTCATAAAAAGCGGACTTGTCGGTATCGCGTCTTCGGTACTGTGCGGCGCGGTATTCGGGCTTATTCCCGCTTTAAGAGCGGCAAGCCTTGACCCTACCGATACAATAAGAGAATAGCCGGGGCGTATTCAGCCCCGGCGTATATTTTGCAAAATGACCGGCTCAGTTCGGTAAAGACGCCCATTCGTCGGGTACGGTTACCGTTTTATCAGCGATCAGCTTGGTTATCTCATCGCATTCCTCGCGTATCTCTTTGGGTATATTGGCGTCGCCGGTGGGAATGCCGACGCATTCGTTGGAACAGTCAAATACCATAGGCGAAGAGGTGTCAAGGTCGTCTTTTAAATAGGCGTTGACCGTTTGCGCGATAGCGGCGCCCATTCTGGAAACGGCGGAAGTCAAAGTCACGGAACGGTTGCCCTCGAATACTCCGTCGTTATATTTATCCGTCACCGCGCCGACGACCCACGCTTCGGTCCCCGAGCCTCTTAATACTTTTGCCGTTTCAAAAATGCCTGAAGAGGTCGCGCCGCCGTCCGTAAATATGCAGCGCACGCCCGATCTGTAAAGCTTTTCCGAAAGAGAAGCCGCGGCGCCCGCGTCGTTATACGAGCCGACGTATATGATATTGTCTTCTTTCAAATCTACCTTCGTGCCGTAATTCTTATTTGAATACGCGATACCCGCTTTAAAGCCGCCGCTGTATCTTCGCGCCGAGGGAACGTCCATGCCGAGTATCGCGGCAAAATCGCCCGACTTAAGAGTTTGCGCAGAGGCAAAGCCGGCGATAAACGCCGCTTCGTTTTCCGCGAACGTAAGCGTCGCGACGTTTGAAGCCGAAACGGGGGAAAAACCTATGCAGACAAAAATACAGTCCTTATATTCCGAGCGCACTTTTTTAACAGCTTCCGACTGGGTGTAGTTGTCCGCGACTATCATACGGGCGCCGCCGTCGTAAAGCTCTTTTATCGAAGAAACGAACCCGTCGGTATCGGCTGACACGGGAACTGAGTAAATACCGTTTACGCCGTATTTTGAAGAAGCAAGAACTATACCGTTCCAGGCAGCTTCGTTTAAGGAATAATCGTTTACCTCGCCGCCGTCGGTCAAAAGACCGACTGTCAGGTCAGAGCCTCTTTTGGAGCAGCCTCCTAAAACAAATGCAAAATCCAGAAGAACAGAGAGAAGAATGCATAAACGCTTCACGGAAAAACCTCCATTCACAGTAAAAGGGAAATAAGATCGTCTGTCGAAAAGCCGCTGATATACGCGGAAACGTCAACGTTTTTAAGCGCCGACAGAATGCCTTCACGGTCGTGGCGCGCGCCTTTCAGCTTTTTGCATAAAAGCGATACGTCGGATAAGCCGAAAAAGTCTCCGCTTAAAGATAATTCGCCTATAACGCCGTCAGCTACGTCAAAACTAACGGTCACTATGCCCGATGGCAGCTGACAGGAGTTTTTAAAAGCGTAATTGCCGAACTTTTTAAAAATCCACGCGTCGTTTCTGTATTTGCTTTCGGCTATCTCTTCAATGCTTAAAAGCTCGTCTTTGCCGGGACGGTATATTTCGGCTTCGGGAAAATAACTCTGCACCCGAGCGTTCAGCGCGTCGATAAACTCTTCTACGGATAGCTTTTCGCGGCAATAGTCGGAAATGTTGGCGACGCGGCTTCGGACCGACGCCACGCCTTTTGATTTAAGCTTGCGCGGGTCCGCTTTCAAAGCGCCCTGCATATAGGAGAAATCGGATGAAAAGAGAAGAGTGCCGTGATGCAAAAGCCTTCCCTTATGCATATACTGCGCGTTACCGGATATTTTAAGACCGTCTGTTATAATATCGTTTCTTCCGTTAACGCTCGCGTCAACGCCTAAGCTTTTAAGAGCGGAAAGAACGGGGCGCGAGAACTTTTCAAAGTTTAAAAAATCGTCCTGCTCGCAAGGAGCGATATATGAATAGTTAACGTTCCCGAGGTCGTGAAAAACGGCGCCGCCGCCGGTATTCCGGCGAACGAGCGATATGCCGTGCGCTTTAAGATAATCTAAATCGACTTCGGTCGCCGCGTCCTGATTTCTGCCTATCACAACGGTGGGACGGTTGCGCCAGAAACAGAAGTATTCTCCGTCTTTTTGAGTCAGATAGTATTCCTCAAGCGCAAGATTAAAAGCGGGATCGGTATTTCCGTTTAATATCAGATACATTATTTTACTCCTACGTCCGATAAAGAGGGAATAACGGATATAAAGCTTTGACCGCGGCTTAAAACAAGCTCGTTTCCGTTTGCGTCATAGTAGGTTATGGGGGAATTGTAGGAGTCCTTTTTCCAGGTTACGTCTACGGTTTTTCCGTCGCAGAAATAATAACCCTTTCCGGTCCCCGTGGTAGTTACCTCGATCAGTTTTAAAGAACTGCCTTTCACGTTGACCGTTTTCATTTCTATCACGATAAGGTTTTTTGCCGAGACCTGCTTTTTCAGGTACGCGTCCATATGCGGGTCGCCGTACTGGTATCTTAAATAAACGCCTTCGTTTTCGTCATAAGTGAAGTAGGGATGATTTGTCGTGCTGTAATTGAGATGTATTTCCGAAGCGGGAGTGCCGTCGGCGGCGGAGTTTACGCTGCCGAAAGTGAAAGCGGAAGGATGCTCGGTCTGGTCAAGAGGCGATTTGAGCTTTGAAAGCGCGAGTTCAAGGTAATCGCCCGTCGTATAGACCGAGTGCTCTAAACCAAGCTGTTTCCTGCGCTCGGGATCTCTGAAAAAGACGGTGCCTTCCCACGAGCCTTTAATGCCGTCAATATTTATAAGGTCTTTTCTCGCCTTGATAGCTTCATAGGCGGGAACGCTGCCGCCGAAGTGTATGTATACCGCGCCGTAGCTTTGAGCGATATCGATGAAATACGGGCGAGAACTCCTTATGCTGGCAAGCTTTTCAATTTTAGACGGGTCCTGAAAAATCGCGAGGAAACGGGTTATCCTTCCCTCTGCCGGCATCTCGTAAATGATGTCGGCCTGGCTTATGCCCCATTGGGGAAGGCTGTCGTAGCTGTTGCTCACCATTATCGCGACAGGTTTTCTTGTAAGAGCGGTGTCGGAAATGCCGTCGCAAAGACCGGTTAGGGGATTTACGTTTCCGTCGGGTACGAACTCGTCGGTATCGGGCGCCGCGGTCTCTTCGGATACGGGAGCGGTTTCCTCGGTATCCGGCTCGACGAATGTAAAGGTCGGTTCCTTGCCGCATGCCGAAAGAAGCAAGGTAAGCGCCAAAGCGATAAGAATAAACTTTTTCATATGTTACCCCCGGGATTATTTAAGCCGCAAAGTACGTCAAGCGTCGAGGCGTAAAGCGTCTTTGCGTTTTCTTTAAAACTGTTTTCTACTATTCTGCACTGAGCTTCCGAATACAAAACGAGGTCTACCGAAAATATTTCGACCGATTTGTCCGTTATTGCGAGATGCACGGTGTAACTGCCGTCCTTCTCGTTAAGCGTGTGCGTGGCTTTTAAAGAGCGTTCGCGCTTAATATTCTGAATGACTTTAATGGCTTTTCTTTCCATCTTCTGTCTTACGCTTGCCGCCACCTGACGCCACGTAGAGGAATTGACATCGGAGCCTGACGGGGTAATGATGACCGTTTTTCCGCTTTTGTTTTTAACTATAGCTATAAGTCCCGCGGAAACAAGCTCCGCTTCAGCCTGCGAAAAATCAAAATAATCAAACCCGTCGTCAACGTGGACGTAGTCAAAGAACAAAGCCTCGTCAAGCGCAAACGGAAGAAGCGAAAGCGAATACAGCAAAAGACTTTTGATGTCCGTTTCTTTTCTTATAAAACCTTTGCCCATGAATTCCTCCGTATAAATTTCTTTACGCGCGCAGCAGATCGATACTATTTGCATATTATAACATATATTATCATAAAATCCAATATCCGTATCATTATTTTTTGTGTTCGGAGGGAAAATGCAGACCGAGATAAAAAGACTCGAAGGCGCGCTTTCACACGGCAGTGAAAAAGTGCTCGTTTATGACGTTTCATATCCTGCCGTGACGGGGGCGCCTGCATGCGCGCGTTTAAGCCGTTTGTTCGAAAAACAGACCGATCAAACTCTTAAACGTGACTGCGGCCGTATGTTTAAGCTTGCGGTAAAACAGAAAAAAGAGATGGGAGAGGCGTTTTCCTGCCTCAGCGTCAGATCGGAAACGCAAATAATGTTTTTGAATAAAGGGGTACTCTCTTTTTTTACGGATCATTATTACGATCTCGGGTTCGGCGGAAAAAAGTGCGAAAGACGCTCGCAGACGAGAAACTGTGAAAACGGAAGGCTTTTGTCTTTAAAAGACCTTTTTGAAGGAAGAGCGGATCACGCGGGACTTATATACGCCGCCGTTTGCGGTAAGATCGCTCTTTTTGAGGAAGAAACGGGACAGCCCCTTTACAAAGACTGGCGGGCAGAGATCAAAAAGAGCGTTTACGAAAACCGCTATTATCTTGCCGACGACGGAATAGCGCTTTACGTGCCGCAGGGCGCCGTTACGTCCGCCGTATGGGGCGTGCCGACTTTTTTGATAAGTTTTAAGGAGCTTGGCGGAAGTATAAAAAGAAGACTGTTGTAATACTTGATAAAAAGTGTTAAAATAAAGAAAAAACAAAAAGGAGCCTCTGTATGTTTACCGAAAGGTCAAAAGGAAAAAGGGCTTTGAAAACGGTGATAGTAATTATACTCGCGCTGCTCGCGGTCGTGTCGTCGTGCCTTGCCGCGTCGCCGGGCGTAATGACGCCGCGTTTCTTCAGATACGGGATTTACGGGATAACCGAGGGCAGTTCCGACGGCGTAATAAAACAGGGCGACGGAGTGATCGCAGAAAATACGGAAGTGACCGGCATAAACGATTATATGCTTATACTTACTGACGACGGCGGCGTTAAAGCCGTTAGGGCTGCGTTTATAAGCTCGGCCGGCGGTATAAAGGCGCTTTTCGTTATAGACAAGCTCGGAGCAGCCGCGTGGTTCCTTCACAGCGTAAGGTACATAGTTTGGGGCTTTTGGGGCGCTTTGCTCGTATTGTATATCGTGCTGAAAGCGACGGCAGGCGCGAGAGAAGCCAAAAAACACAGGGAAAAACTCACGAATGCTTTTGATTATTACGGAAAACTTTACGCCGATAAAGAAGACCGTTCTTAAAAGAACTTTTACATAAAAGTAAGGAGCGCCGGGCGCTCCTTTTGCTTTATTCACTTTATCAGGGTGATACCGCCTATTATGGGGAAAGGCTTTTTAAGCCCTAAAAGGGAACATACGATCCCCCATATCGGGAAAACCGCGAGCAGAAAGGACAGTATCCATGAAAGGACGCCGCCTATCAGCGGAACGTTTGCGAGTAATTTTGAAAGAACTCCGGCGACTATGCCCCATAAAAGATTTAAAAGAGCCTGATTTGCGTGAAACCTTCCGAAGGAAGAACGGGGGATCAGAAGGAGAGGCAAAAAGAAGAGGATCCATAAATAAGACAGCGCCGATACGATCCTTTCGGATAAAGATACTTTCATAAGAACTCCTTTCAATTACTTGTGTATAATATTTATGCTTCTTTGCCGTGTTTATGAAAAAATCTGCCGATATCCGTTTCGCAAATCAAAAGGCTGATCAACATGACGGCGGCGCCTGCGTAGCCGCGCAAAGAAAGCTTTTCTCCGGCGAAAAAATAGGCGGCGAAAGCGGAAAAGACCGGCTCAAGCGTAAAAATAAGTCCGACTCTGCTCGCCGTAGTCCATTTTTGCGCGGTCGTCTGAACAAGGAAACATACGCCCGAGCAGAATATGCCCAAAAACAGAGAATAAATCCACGTCTTAGTCGTCGTTGGCAGATGCGGCTTTTCAAATATGAACGAGAGAATAAGCATTAATACGCCGACTGTCAGAAGCTGATATATTCCGAGCGCGAAAGGATCGACGTCGGGGCGTGATACGGCCTTTTCTGTTATGATAAGGTCAAACGAGTAGAAGACGGCGCAGCCGAGACAGATAATATCACCCTTTGCCGGTACGAATTTTTCATTCAGCGTCAAAAGCGCCATTCCCACGGCGCATAAAAGCAAGGAAATAAACAGTTTTGCTCCGGGCTTTTTACCGTAAAAAACGAAAAGAAAAAGCGGGGTAAAAAGGACGGGAAGAGCGCATATAAATCCGGCGTTTGAAACAGACGTGTACTTTATTCCGAACGTAACGCAGATATAAGTCGCCGTAAGGCAAAGACCGATATAAAAACTGTATTTCAAAGTCTGAGCGGAAGGGTTTTTTATACGCCCCGCGAAGATAACGCCCAATAAGGCGAAAGCGGATATAAAGCGTATGGCGTTTAAGTTAAAGGGCGGGATATCTTCAAGGCATATATCGAGCATAAGATAGGAAACGCCCCAAAAAGCCGTAACGAGCACTAAAAGCATATCTGCCCGTTTCTGCTTTGTCATTTTAACGCCTCCTCGAAATTATCCCGCCGCCGAGAACGGTGTCTCCGTCGTAAAAGACAGCCGACTGACCGGGAGTTACTGCGCGCTGCGGCTCGTCAAAAAGAACGCGTATATCGCCGTTTTCACACGGT
Organism: Clostridia bacterium; assembly: GCA_017444965.1. Classification (GTDB taxonomy): domain Bacteria; phylum Bacillota; class Clostridia; order Oscillospirales; family Butyricicoccaceae; genus RGIG3513. The sequence goes on from JAFSVO010000276.1 coordinate 7,100, forward strand.
GATATAACGGCTGATCTTTCCGGATGCCTGTAACGTATTTTTACTTTACACACATCATCGCGCTTGAGCGGCTTGCCCGAAATGAATGAAACTTCCGAAACAATAAACTCCCGCGTGAACAGATCGGAATTCCCGCACAGAGTAACAGTGTTGTTTTCGGGATCTATTGAGTGAACGTACAAGGGCTCGCTTGAGGATATGCGAAGTCCGCGCCTTTGCCCGACGGTGTAATGAATTATTCCGCGGTGCCTGCCGAGCACCTTTCCGTCAAGATCCAGAAAATCGCCTTCGGGATAGGTCTTTCCGGTATAGTTTTCTATTACCGACGCGTAGTCGCCGTCCGGCACGAAGCATATATCCTGGCTTTCTTTTTTACGCGAATTGATAAAGCCGTTTTCCTCGGCTATCTTCCGCGTTTCGGCTTTCGTCATGCCCCCGAGCGGAATGAGCGTATGCGCAAGCTGCCATTGAGTCATACGGTAAAGAACGTAGCTCTGGTCTTTTGACGCGTCAAGTCCCTTTTTCAGAAAATACTCTCCGTTTTTTTCTTCTATACGGGCGTAGTGACCGGTCGCGACGAAAGGAAGGCCTAAAGTATCGGCTCTTTCAAAAAGCTTTTCAAACTTTAAATAGCGGTTGCACTCTATGCAGGGATTGGGGGTCAGACCGTTAAGGTAACTCTGCACGAAAGGATCTATAACGCATTTTCTGAAATCAAACGACAAATTGAAAACGTAGTAGGGAATATCGAGTTTATACGCTACGTTTCTCGCGTCTTCTATATCGTCTGCGGAACAGCAGCTGCTGTCCGAAGGAAGCCCCGCTTCCTCGTTTGAAAACAGCTTCATAGTGCAGCCTACGCAATCGTAGCCCGCATTTTCGGCGAGA
>JAFSVO010000277.1 GCA_017444965.1 Clostridia bacterium
ACATCCACCCGGCGAAAACAATGCCTACGACCATGCCCTCGGGCAGGTTGTGAAGCGATACCGCCAAAAGAAGCTTGGTCGTCTTTTTAAGCCCGCTTTTGGGGCCCTCTTCGCTTTTGTCGAGGTGAACGTGGGGAACGAGCAGGTCGAGCGCAAGCAAAAAGAGCATGCCTGTCAGAAAGCCGGAAACTACGGGGATAAGCGAACGCACGCCCATATCCTTAGTCTGCTCAAGCGCGGGCAGGATAAGGCTGAAAAACGAGGCTGAGACCATGATACCGCCGGCAAAGCCCGCAAGCGCCTGATTTAATCTGTCGCTTATCGTGTCCTTCATAAAAAAGACGCAGGCGGCGCCTAAAGCGGTGCCTAAAAAGGGAATTAAAATGCCGATCGCAACGTTGAGCCACATAGAAAAAGTATCTCCGAAAAATTAGAATTTTATAATTAAACTGCCGTCATTCCAGAGGAGAGAGGGGTTTTGTTTCGGTGATTTTGGCGTTGCCGTCGGGGTCGACGGAAAGGGTCGCGAAGACGTATGAAGAGCCGTCCTCGCATATAACTCTGTAGTTAGTTCCGTCCGCGGCCTGCTCGCCTGCGAGGGCGACGGGGGTAAGACCTTTGTCCGCAGCCTTGTCGAACGCCGCGCGAAGCTCTTCGGTCATGGCGGCGGAGGCGGGCTTAAACCAGCAGCCCTCATCTTCGCAGAAGCCGGCGTAGTTGTCCGTGTCGATAATATCGGTTACCCGGGCGTTGCCCTGAAGGTCTTTATAAACCGTGATAATGCAGTAGGTTTTCTCCGTTACGCAGGTGCCGCAGTCTACCGTCTTTACGCCTAAAAAGCGGTAGTTCATGCCGGCGACGACCTGGGTCGCTAATAAAGCGACGCCTTCGTATTCGGAAGAGCCGTGATCGTTCATGGCTTTTTCGAATATCTCAAGCGCTTCGCCGGAAAGCTCGGGAGATCCGGCGCGGGTCCAGCCGCCGACTATAGCGTCGGACGGGTCGGGAGTATCCTCAGCCTTTTCGGTCGCGCCGCACGCGGCAAGCGCCAGAAGGCACGCGGCTAAAATAAGAGCGAACAGTTTTTTCATATTAAACACCTCTGTTTCTGTTATGATACGCGGGAAACGCCGGATATTTCGGCGTTGCCGTAATTGTCGAGAAATAGGTTCGCGAAAGCGTAGGACGGGCCGTCTTCACAGAAGACGAGATAGTTCATACCGCCGACGACCTGTTCTGCGCACAATGCGACGGGTTTAAGAGACAGGCTTTGCGCCTTTGCCGCTTTTTCGAAGGAGGTCTTTATATATTCGTCCATCGAGGGGCCGTAACCCGACCAGCCGCCCGGCATTTCGGCGAAGTTTATAAAATAGCCCGAGTCCAAAACGTCGGTTATTACGGCGCCGCCTTTAAGGTCTTCGTATACGGTCACGACGGAATAGGCGTATTCGCGGTTAAACTCGCTCTGCATACCGGGAGTCAGGCAGAGAAATCTGTGATTTACTCCCGCGACGACCTGACTTGCAAGGTAAGCGAAGGGGACGTATTTGCTTTCGCCCTCGTACGCGCTCATGGCTTTATCGAAGACCTCGTACTGTTTATCGGTAAGTGAAGGAGACTCGGCTTTCTGCCAGCCGCCCGCGACCTGAGGGGCGGGGTTTTCCGAGGGGGCGGGATCGGGCGAAGGATCCGGCGCTGTGTCGTCAGCCGCGTCGGGAGTCGGGTTTGTCTGCGCGTCGGCGTCCGCGGGCGGCAGG
>JAFSVO010000278.1 GCA_017444965.1 Clostridia bacterium
AACACTGATAAGAATAGGTATGGTGAGGAGCAGCCTCATTATCAACTGAAATGCTGCCCGAGGTCGCGTATCTGATAGTCGTATTCGCAGGCTGCGCGGTGATGACGGGTTCTTCGGTAGAAGTACCTAACCACTTTGCGTAAAGAGTCATTCCGCAAAGGCCTATCGTATCTCTGGCGAAATCAAAGGACTCCATATAAACGTCGTCTTTATACCAACCGCCGAAGGTATAGTCGCCGTTGGTGGGAGACGCCGGCTTCTGGACCTTATCGCCGTATTTGCCCTTTACGGGTTCGACGGGAGTTCCGCCGACGGAATCAAACGTAACGGTGTATTCGGTATCGCTTTTCGACACGGCTTCAGCCGCGCTGCTTGTGAGTACGGGCATATCGTTTACGTTGACTTCATTCGTGTCCCACTTGGTAAGCGTTACGTCCAGAGGAGAAAGTCCGGTCGTCTTAGCGTAAATGATCATCGCGTAAACAAGAGCGCCGTTTAAAGTGACGTTTTTGTACGATGTAGTGTCGACAGTAGGAACGCCGGCCTGCGTCGCAAGCTCGCCGCCGTAGCCGAGTTCAAGGTGCTGTACGTCAAGAGGTACGTTGTTATCGTTGAGGATATCGACGAATTCCTGCGCCTGCGCGTTCTGCGCGCTCATATGCGCGGCGCGGTCAGGAGCGACGCCGTAAGTTCTTCCGCTGTCAACGCAGGAAATATTTTTAATATTGAATCCCGCGGTAGACGCAACGAACATCGTAGCGTCGGGATTATGATCGTAAACAAGCTTTTCAAAATAAATTAAAGATAGTCTCTCTTTAGTCTTTGACTGGACCTGTCTTGACGCGAGGTTCCACGTTCTGCCCAAAGCGAATATAACGTAATCGTATTTTACGTCAGCGTCGGGAGCAAGCGCCGTATGTATATTATTGTAAATAGCGCTGTAAGTCGAACCGGTCGCGGAACCTTTCATTGCCGTACTCGCCCATGAGAAAATGCTGTACTGACGCATATCGGTGGTCGACATCGTGACGGTGTTAACAATGTTAGGCGTGATCCCCTGCTCCTGATAAAGCTTCTCAAGAGCGTTAGCCATCGCCTTATTCGTGCCGAGTTCGGGCTGACCGCCGACCAAAAGGACGTTTATAGTGCCGGGCTGAACGCTGAAAGTCGCAAACTCACTCAAAGTTTCCTTTGTCGTAACAGCGCCGCTCATAGAAGCGGTGACCTTACAATATATATAATGGGTCCCGACGGGGGTCTGCTTGGAAACGGATATCTCCGCGTCGGTCGCGCCTTCGATAGCTACGCCGTCGTCATAGGACGCCGAATCGGCAAGATACCACTGATATCTGTAAGTGTGCTTAGATTCATTTTTGACCTCAACCGAGAATTTTCCGTAAGCTGAGCCGAAAGACAACGGCTCGTCAATGTTCTGAGGCTGCACCGTGATGACCGGAGCTATGGTCTGAGGCGTAACGGCAACAGAGCCGGAAGTGCCGCCGCCGATGACTGTAACGCTCGCGCCGCCGGTCTTACCGGTAGTTCCGGGTTCAACGGTCTTTCCGCCGGCAGTGACGTTGGTCGCGGCGGCGCCTAAATAATAATTGGTATTGGAGGTGTTGATGGCGTTATAACTGCCGTTGACCGTCGCCGAGCCGAGCGAGCCGGAACCGGACAGCGTCGCGTTATTGCCGTCGACCTTCGCGCTCTTGACCTCGCCGCCTATCTGGACGTTGACCTTTGCGCCGTCGGCGCCTTTGGCGACGACAAGCTCATCGGTAACGCCAAGGGTGGTGACCGTGTCGTTATTTCCCCGAATGCCGACCAAAGCGGCTTTAACGCCCGTTATATTTACCGTACAATCGGAACCCGTGACCGCGACTTCTTCAACGTCGGCGCCGACGTTAGCGGAAGACGAGTCGCCGCCGAGCTGGAAGTAAGAGGTAGGAGCGTTGAGGTTTACGACAGAGCTCTTTCCTTCCGCGTCCACGCAGGCGGTATTGCCGTTTACGGTGATAAACGCTTTTTCGGCGTAAGAGATAACCTTACCCGAAACGTCGGCGTTTACCGTATGCTTAGCGTTCGCGACGCCTTCGGCAAAAATGACGTTGCCGTCAAACGTACCGTTAAGGGTCACCGGAGACGCCTTAACTATAACTATACCGCTTTTACCGGTAAGATCGTACGTCCCGCCGTCTTCAATATAAAGCGTTACGAGGTTGCTCATAAGAGTGACAAGCTCGCCGCGTTTGATATTGTTTTCGGCGTTGATATTACCGTTATTATCACCCTTAAGGGCTCCCATACCGATAAGAGCGCCCATAGAGCCCCTTGCCCAGGAAGCTATCTTATCGATGCCTTTGAGCTTGGAGGAATTGAGAGGAGCAGTGTCTTCTTCAATGCCCATGGCTCTGCAGATAAGAGTGCCCATCTCCTGTCTGGAGATCTTCGCGTCCGGCCTTATCTTGCCCGCGCCGTCGCCGAGCATTACGCCTCTTTGGTAAAGAGCCTCAAGATATCCGACATACCAGGCGTTCTTTACTACGTCTTTAAAGGTGCCGTAAAACTCGGCCCCTGCGGTCTTTGAAACAGAAAAACCCATAACCAGGCAAAGGATCTTGGCTGTTTCTGCTCTTGTTGCGGGATTTTCGCCCTTGAAAGCGCCGCTTCCGTCACCGGAAATGACTCCCTTTCCCGCCCAGTAAAGAGCGTTATTTTCGTAATAACGATATTGAATATCGTTAAACGAAACCGCTGTTTCGTCTGCGGCAAACAGTGCGGCGGGTAATACGGATACCACCATCACGATTGCCAAAAGCAACGACAAAAGCCTTTTTTTCATAGAAAATCCTCCTTAATATGGGTCAAATTAAAATAATTTATCGTAAATAACAAAGCGACAAAATGCACTAAAATTACATATTATCACTATTGTTTTTTCTATTGTATAACAAGTCGCGAAGAGTGTCAATACTTAATGAAGGATGTAAAATTAAAATTATTTTTGTAAATTATGGTTGTTTTAAAAATTATGACAATGTATAATAAATACATAAAATATTTTTGGAGCGATCAGATGAAGAAAAAAATAATAATCGACGCGATCCGCGAGAGATCGGACGAACTTATCGCTTTAAGCGACCGTATCTGGGAGTACGCCGAAACGGCATATCTCGAATTCAAATCCGCCGAGGACATTTGCTCGTTTCTTGAAAGAGAAGGCTTTACGGTAAAAAGGAACGTAGCCGATATAAAGACCGCCTTTACGGGCTCTTTCGGCTCGGGTAAACCCGTGATAGGTATCCTCGGCGAGTACGACGCGCTGTTTAATCTTAATCAGAAAGCAGGCGTCGCCGAAGTCTGTTCGGACGATCCCAACGCGCCCGGCCACGGATGCGGGCACAATCTTTTAGGCGTAGGTTCTCTTGCCGCAGCTATAGCTGTCAAAGAATACATAAAGAAAACCGGCTGCAAAGGCACCGTTATCTATTACGGCACGCCCGCCGAAGAAGGCGGATCGGGCAAGACTTTTATGGCAAGAGACGGCGTTTTCGACTGTCTCGACGCCGCCGTGACCTGGCATCCGAGCTTTCAGAATTACGTTTATACCACTACGAATCTCGCTAACATTCAGTCGCATTTTACTTTTAAAGGTATCGCTTCTCACGCGGCGGCCGATCCCGATCGCGGCAGAAGCGCTTTAGACGCGCTTGAGCTTATGAACGTCGGAATCAATTTCATGCGCGAGCACGTTTCTTCCGACGCGCGCATCCATTATTCCATCACCAATACGGGCGGCAAATCCCCCAACGTCGTTCAGCCCGTCGCTGAAGGCGTATATTTATGCCGCTCCCCCAAGTTAAAAGAGGCGCAGAAAATGTACGAATGGATATGCGATATCGCGAGGGGCGCCGCGCTTATGACTCAGACGACGGTAGAAATAGACTTTATGAAAGCCGCGTCAAATCTTCTTCAAAACAGCGTTATGGAAGAAGTCATGCAAAGGAACCTTGAGCTTTTCCCCGTTCCCGAGCTGACCGAAGAAGACGTTTCTTTCGCTGAAGAGATCGCGAAAACGTATAAATACAACGTCGCTTCGATGGGTGAAGCGATAAGAAAAAAACGCGGTGAAAAGTCCTATCAGGCGTTCATAAACGGCAGGAACGATCCGCTGGTCGACTACGTCTTACCTCTTTCGGAAAATCACGGCGTGGCTTTCGGCTCGTCGGACGTCGGCGACGTAAGCTGGGTCTGCCCCACGGCTCAGGTTTTTATCGCGACTTCAAGCTATCTCGCGCCTGCCCATTCGTGGCAAAGAGTCGCTCAGGGCAAATGCCCGTTCGCGCATAAAGGTATGCTGTTTGCAGGAGAAATAATGGCGGGCGCCGTCGTCGATCTGCTGACAGACCCCGAAACATTAGAAAAAGCAAAAGCCGAGCACAAAGAAAGAGTCGGAAAAGACGGGTACGTTTGCCCCATCCCGAAGGGCGTTATCCCGAGACCTCTCTGATCTTCAAAAACTATATTTAATTTTCGGAGGATAAAATGAAGTACAAAATCGTAAACGAGGCTATCGACAGCCGTTTCAAAGAGCTTTCGGACTTAAGCGACCGTATTTGGGATTATGCCGAAACAGCGTATCTCGAATTCAAATCAGCGGAAGACATTTGCAAAACTCTGGAAGCCGAGGGCTTTAAGGTGGAAACGAACGTCACCGGTATAAAAACCGCTTTTACCGGAACGTACGGCTCGGGTAAACCCGTAATAGGGATACTCGGCGAGTTTGACGCTCTGTTCAACTTAAGTCAGAAAGCCGGCGTCGCCGAAAAAACGCCCGAGGTCCCCGGCGCGCCCGGTCACGGATGCGGGCACAACGAACTCGGCGTCGGCTCCCTTGCCGCCGCGATAGCCGTCAAAGAGTATATCAAGCAGACCGGCTGCAGCGGAACGGTCATTTACTACGGCACCCCCGCCGAAGAAGGCGGATCGGGCAAAACCTTTATGGCAAGAGACGGCGCTTTCGACTGTCTTGACGCCGCCATAACCTGGCATCCCTCGTCCGAAAACGTCGTAAGAACGACAAGCAATCTTGCAAATATACAGTCGCATTTCACCTTTAAAGGCATAGCGTCGCACGCAGCGGCGGACCCGGACCGCGGCAGAAGCGCGCTCGACGCGTTAGAGCTTACCAATATCGGCGTCAACTTTATGCGCGAGCACATATCTTCCGACGCGCGTATACATTATTCAATCATCAACACCGGCGGCAAATCGCCCAACGTCGTGCAGCCTATAGCCGAAGGCATCTATCTTTGCCGTTCGCCGAAGATAAAAGAGGCGCAAAAAATATACGACTGGCTCTGCGATATAGCCAAGGGCGCGGCTCTTATGACCCAAACGACCGTAGAGATCGATTTTATGAAAGCCGTTTCGAATATCGTTCCCAACAACGCGCTTGAAAAAGTGCTTCAGAAGAACCTTGAGCTCTTCCCCCTGCCCGAACAGACGAAAGAAGATATCGAATTCGCGGAAAAGATCTACAGCACCTATACCTATAACGCCGAAGCTTTGGAAGAAACTATCGCCAAGCGCGGAGAAGCGGCTTACAAAGCGTTCAAAGAGAATAAGCGCATTCCTCTTGCAAGCTACGTACAGCCTCTTTCCGAGTATCACGGCGTGGATTTCGGCTCTTCCGACGTCGGCGACGTAAGCTGGGTCTGCCCGACCGCGCAGATAAACGTCGCGACCGCAAGCTACCGTACGCCGGGTCATTCGTGGCAAAGAGTCGCTCAGGGAAAATGCGATTTCGCGCATAAAGCGACTCTCTTCGCGGGAAAAGTCATGGCGGGCGCCGTGATAGATCTGCTCGGCGATCCCGAAACTTTGGAAAAAGCAAAAGCGGAGCACCGTGAGAGACTCGGAAAAGACGGTTACGTCTGCCCGATCCCGAAGGGCGTAATTCCCAGAGCGCTCTGATCCGTTAAATAAAAGGCGTTATCATTATAAAGGCTTTTGCCCTGTCAATGAGAGCGCCTTTTAAAATGCCGTAAGATAAGGGGAATAATTTATGAATAAGACTTTTAAATATTCCGGCGTATTTATACTTATGCTTTTAACCTTTTTGTTTGCCGGAACCTGCGTTTACGCCGAGTATACGGACGTCGAGCTTAAAGACGACGGATCGGTCGTATACGTTACAGACGCGAACGGCGCGCTTTTAACGGCTGCGTACGACCCTTCCTCCGGGAGTTTTAAAACAATAGAAAGCCTCGAAGGAAACAAGCCCGACAAAGACGCGTTATACAAGATCTTCGCGCTTGATGCCGAACACGGATGGACCCCTTTATGCGACAGTCTTTCGGTACTGACGTTAAAAGGCGGAGATATCGGTCTTTCCGGCTCTTACGACGTTGTTTTAATTGCCGGAGACACCGATATCAAAGGCGATATCTGCGCAAGGTACAAGCTTTACATACTCGATGGCGCAAACGTTTCCGTCAGCGGGAGTCTGACCTTCGGCGACGATTCCCCGGACAGATACGTTTATTCGACTGTAAAGGGCGGGTCCTTGACAGTTAAAGAAAACGGCGCGCTTATCATTTCTGAAAGAACAAGACTTGAATGCGAAACGAACGTTTTTCTTGAGAACGGCTCGGAGCTTAAAGTCCTTTCCGACGCGGAGTTCTTTATCGACGACGCCTCCCCTTACGTCCTTGACACCGCCGGAGATATTACCGTCGAAGGCAGGTTCAACGTAGGCGACTGGAACCGCCATTTCCACGGCCGCGTCG
>JAFSVO010000023.1 GCA_017444965.1 Clostridia bacterium
AGGAAAAGAACGTAAAAATAAACGCCGCCGCCGAATCCTTTGAAAAGAAAAACGGCGAGGCGGCTAAAATATCCGATATATGCGATCTTACGGGGCTTTCGCCCGAAGAGGTCGTCTTCTGTCAAAGCGCCGGAGTTACGGTCGCGTCGCTCGAAGCGGAGGACTCTTTCGGAAGACGCGGCTTCGATACGGTAAAAAGCAGAGAGACCGAAGACGAAAAAGTTTGGAAAATAGCCCTTAAAAGCGCTGTAAGCGAACTTCCCGAAGAGCTTAAAAGAATAATCGGGCTTCGGTATTATCACGGCTTAAGTCAGCAGAAAACGGCGGAAATAACGGGACTGTCTCAGGTGCAGGTCTCAAGAAAAGAGAAAAAGGCGATAGATTTATTAAAAGTTAAGCTTAAAGAAGACTTTACATAGCGCCGAGCTGCTTATACAGGAAAATCCAGAAGAAAAGAGTAAGGCAGGAAAGCGCCGACTGAACGACGACCAGTTCTCCCGCGAGAGTATAGTCGCTGTCCATCTGCTGAGCCATGGGAAATGACATGACCGCGACAGGCGCGCCGAAAGCTATCAGCGTGCTCGCGAACTCCGCTCCGCGAAAACCGAGTTTATATGCCGCGGCGCATACGAAAAGCGGCACGACTATAAGCCGCCCTATTGAAGTGATAAGTACGTCGGCGGCGTCGCGCTTCAGTCCGCTGAACTTAAAGAAGGCGCCGAGAGAAAGCAGAGAAAGAGGCGTCGCGACGTTTCCGAAACTCTTTACAGCGCTGAAAACGGGCGAAGGAAGGTTTATTCCCGTAAGCTTAAGTATAAGCGCGAGGACAGCCGCTATGATAAGCGGGTTTTTGACGACCGAAAGAAGTATTTTAAAAGGCTTTACTTTGCCGCCTCTGAAAAGCTCGAGTATTACGACCGCGAACATATTGAGAAAAGGAACGTAAAAAGCCGCGATAAGGCTTTCGGTCGCAACGCCCGCGTCGCCGAAAAGGGCGAAAATAAGCGGCACTCCCAAAATCACGTAGTTGCTTCTGAAAAGCGCCTGTATCATAGCGCCGCGCCGTTTGTTATCTTTTCTTATAAGGCATACGAAAAGAGCCGATACAATAAGAACGGCAAATAACGCGATAATATTAAAAGCGACAAGCCTGCCGTTAAAAACCGATCTTACGTCCGCCGAGTATATGTTTGAAAAGAACATGCAGGGAAGAAAGAGCTTGAAAACAAGCGAATTGCACTTAAAAACAAGCTCTTCCGACATAAGTTTTACGCGGCGGAAAAAATACCCTGTCGCCATCATAAGGAAAACGGGCAGAACGGTATTTAGGGAAATGATCAGATTATCCATGATAAACCTCAAAAAACGGGGAGCTTATCGCTCCCCGTATATTTATTTAAGACTTCAAAGCCGTCCAAAGCTTTGAATAGTAATCGAGAGTATCGAAGGGTAAATTGATGAATATCTGGCACTTATTGAGTATCTCGGAAGAGGGGAACATGACCTCGTTCTGCTGTATTTCGGAAGGAAGCGCCTCATACGCCGTTCTCGAAGGCGTCGCGTAGCAGGTCACGTCCATATTCTTAAGGCATATTTCCGTCTCGCACATAAAGTTGATGAAAGCTTCGGCGTTCTCTTTGTTTACCGCGCCCTTGGGTATGCACATGGCGTCAATGAACCAGTTGCTTCCCGAGGCGGGGATAACGAAGCGCAGGTCTTCGTTGTTTGCCATCATCTGAAGCGCGTCGCCGGCGTAATAGGCGCCTATCGCGGCTTCTCCCGATTCGAGCTTATCGTACATTTCATCCATATAGTAGCCCTGAAGCAGAGGCTTCTGCTTTAAGAGCAGGTCGTACGCCTTGTCTATCTCCGACTTGTCGGTGGTATTCGCGTCATAGCCGAGGTAGAAAAGCGCGGTCGAGAAAGCGTCTCTCGAATTGTCGAACTGAAGTATCTGTCCCTTGTACTTTTCGTTGAAAAGGGCGTCCCAGTCGGTTATCTCGTCTTTTATGACCGCGGTATTGTAAATAATGCCGGTAACGCCCCAGGTATAAGGCACGGAATACTCGTTCGCGGGGTCGAACGCCTGGTTGAGATACTGCGGATCGATATTCGCAATGTTCGGTACGTTCGCGAAATCTATCTTCTCAAGCATATCTTCTTCTATCATGCGAGAGATCATATAGTCGGAGGGGATAATGACGTCGTAATTCACGCCGCCCTGCTTGAGCACCGCGTAAAGCTGCTCGTTGCTCTGATAGGTCTTGTAGTTGACCTTGATACCCGTCTTTTTCTGAAAATCTTTAAAAATGCTTTCGTCTATGTTTTCGCCCCAGTTGTAGACGTTGACGACGCCGTTAGGCGCGTTGGACGAACATGCGGGCAGAAGCGATATAAGCGCGCAGAGAACAAGTAAAAATGCGATCTTTTTCAATGAAGTATCTCCTTTCAACGGGCGTTTTTATTATTATAAAGTGTTGCCAATCTTTTTTGGGCGTCCTTTTCCTGCCGCACCTGCCGAACGTTGATAATAATGAGCAAAAGAAGAACGGTCAGAAACAGGATGGTGGAAAGAGCGTTTATCTCGGGGCTTATGCGCTTCTTGGTCATCGCGTATATCTGCATGCTCAGCGTCTGTACGTAAGAGCCCGCGGTAAAATAGCTTATGACGAAGTCGTCTATCGAAAGAGTAAACGCCATAATAAAGCCGTTCACTATCCCGGGTCGTATTTCGGGGATTATGACCTTGACGAAAGCCTGTATCCACGTCGCGCCCAGATCCTGCGCCGCTTCAAAAAGGTTCTTGTCAAGCTGGCGCAGCTTCGGCAGAACGGAAAGGATGACGTAGGGGATATTGAAGGTTATATGCGCGATGAGAAGGCTTAAAAAACCGAGTCTGAACTCAAGCCCGAACAGCCTCGCGAAAAGCGAGCCGACGGAAACGAAAAGAAGGCTTAACGATACGCCGGTGATTATATCAGCGTTTATAACGGGGATGTTGTTTACGGCAAGTATCGCGTCGCGCGGTTTTCTTTTAAGCTGGAAAAGCCCTATCGCGGTAAACGTGCCGGCGATAGTCGCGACAAGCGCCGCGATAAAAGAAACAAGAAGGGTAGTCCAGAGCGCCTGCCTTATCCCCGTGTTGTGGAACAGCTTAACGTACCAGTCAAGCGTGAACCCGCTCCAGACCGAGCGGCTTTTCGAGTTGTTGAAGGAAAAGATTATAAGAAGTATTATGGGCGCGTAAAGGAATAAAAATACAAGAGCCGTAAATAAACGCGCGCCGAAAGAGTTCCGTTTTTTCACAGCATCACCGCCTCTTCTTCACCTTCGCCGAAGCGGTTCATGATAAGCATGCAAACCATGACCATTATCATCATTATAAGGGATATGGCGCTTCCGAGGTAGGGGTTTTTGGCGCCGCCCAAAAACTGCATTTCTATAAGGTCGCCCAAAAGAAGGCTCGTGCCGCCGCCTAAAAGCTTTGAAATGGCAAAGGTGCTTATCGAGGGAACGAACACCATAGTTATCCCCGAAAGAACGCCGGGCAGCGAAAGAGGGAATATGACCTTCGTAAAAACCTGAAAACCGGTCGCGCCCAGATCCTGCGCCGCTTCGATAAGCGAGCGGTCAAGCCTCTGTATGACCGAAAAGATGGGCAGTATCATAAACGGAAGATAGTTATATACCATGCCTAATATGACCGCGCCGTTCGTGTTTATAAGCTGTATATGGTCTACGCCCAAAAGCGCGAGAACGCCTATCTTTCCCAAAAACCTGTTTATCATTCCCGTGTTCTCGAGAATAGACATCCAGGCGTAAGTGCGCAGAAGAAAGTTTATCCACATGGGCAGCATAATGAGCATATTCGATATGCGCTGAAAAGACGCCGATTCCCGCGCGAGGATATAAGATACCGGGTATCCTATAACAAGGCAGATGACCGTCGCCGTCAAAGCAAGGACTATGCTTCTTATGAAAACGGCGGTGTAGCTTCCCAATTCGGAAAAGTTTTCAAGGGAAAACCCGCCGTCCTTGGTAGTAAACGCGTAAACGACTATAAGCAGAAGAGGAATAACGACGAACAGAGCCATCCATATAACGTAAGGGACGGTAGATATTCTTTTTCTGTTCATTCGTCTTCTTCCTCCTCTTCGTCGGAGGGCTCGGGGATCGATTTGTGCATGATGTGTATGTCGTCGGGGTGCAGATAAATGCCGACGTTCTCACCCGGGAAAGCCTGCCTTATCGAATGTACTGTCCAGACGTAATCGTCCGTTTTTATGCGAATATCGTAATGCACGCCCATAAAGGTCACGGAAGTGACCTCGCCGCGAAGCTGACCCTTGTCGTAGGGGACGATGGTAATATCCTCGGGCCTTACGACGACGTCGACCGGCTCATTCGGCTCAAAGCCCGAGTCGAGGCACTTGAAGTCGCGCCCCGAAAACTTTACGAGCAGGTCTTCCGGCATAGTGCCGTCGATAATATTGCTTTCGCCTATAAAGTCGGCGACAAAAGCGTTTTTCGGCTCGTTATATACGTCGACCGGGGTGCCTATCTGCTGTATGCGCCCTTTGTTCATAACGACTATGGTGTCGCTCATCGTAAGGGCTTCCTCCTGGTCGTGGGTGACGTAAACGAAGGTTATCCCGACCTTTTGCTGAATGGCTTTAAGCTCTCTCTGCATCTCTTTGCGAAGCTTAAGGTCCAAAGCGCCCAAAGGCTCGTCGAGCAAAAGCACCTTCGGGTGGTTAACTAATGCTCTCGCGATAGCTATCCTCTGCTGCTCGCCGCCCGAAAGGGAGGTAACGTCGCGGCTTTCGTACCCTTTCAGATTTACAAGCCTTAACATCTCGCGCACCTTTAAGGGTATTTCGCTTTCCGGGCAGCCGCTTATCCTCAGCCCGAACGCGATATTGTCGAAAACGTTCAGGTGGGTAAAAAGCGCGTAACGCTGAAAAACGGTGTTCACGCTGCGTTTGTTGGGCGGAACGTCGTTTATTATCTTTCCGTTAAAGTAAACGTTGCCCGTATCGGGCCTTTCAAAACCGCCGATAAGGCGCAGAGTAGTCGTTTTTCCGCAGCCCGACGGGCCTAAGAGAGTAACGAACTCTTTGTCACGAACGTAAAGATTTATGTCCTTTAATATATGCTGGGTCCCGTAGTATTTGTTGATATTTTCAAGCAATATTAAACGTTCAGACATTTCGCCCCTCCGTTATATTTTTTGACAAAATAAAATATAGCACTTTTTCTGCAAAAGTCAATGATTTTTTAAGAAAAAATCGAAAAAAATAAAGATATTCAAAAGGCATTTTTTGAAATGCTTTGAATATCTTTAAAATGCTCCGTTTTTCTTCAAAATGCTCATAAAATGATTTTTTACGGCAAAGAGAAGAACCACTCCTTGAAATCGACGTTTTTGACTTCAAACGCTTTGTCTTTTAAATATGAAAGGATCCCGGCGTCGGTGCGGAACGAAAAAACAGTTTTATAAGAGCACAGCGCCTGGTGCTTAAAGGGCAGGCCGCGGTTTTGAGCCGCAGTTCCGTATTTTGTGTCGCCCACAAGCGGATGCCCCGCCGCGGCGAACTGCGCGCGTATCTGGTGCGTGCGCCCCGTCTTGAGCCTGCATCTTACGAGCGATATGCCTTTTTTTGAGGAAAGGACGGCGTATTCCGTTTCGGCTGTTAGCGCGCCGCCACGTCTGTCGCTTTCTATAAATACT
Organism: Clostridia bacterium; assembly: GCA_017444965.1. GTDB lineage: Bacteria > Bacillota > Clostridia > Oscillospirales > Butyricicoccaceae > RGIG3513. The sequence goes on from JAFSVO010000023.1 coordinate 5,732, forward strand.
CTTTTTTCGCCCTCGTCGCGCCGCAGGTAGTTTTTCAGCACGCCCTTTTCGGGCTTCGGCGTTCCGAATACTAAACAGAGGTAGTATTTGTTTATTTCGCGCGCCTTTATCTTTTCATTAAGTATCCTCAGCGTTTCGGCGTTTTTCGCGGCGATGACTATGCCCGCCGTGTTCCTGTCTATCCTGTTGCACAAAGAGGGAACGAAGGTAGAGGCGCCCGGCTCCCATTCGCCGACGTTATATAGATGGGCTTTTATCCTGTTTATAAGCGTATCGGGGTCGCCCGTCTCGTCGTCGTGAACGACAAGGCCCGCAGGCTTGTTCACAAGCAATACGTTTTCATCCTCGTAAATTATATCGAGCACGTCGCAGGCGTGCTTATACGAAGTGTTCTCGTCCTTCTCGAAGAATTCGTCGTTTATATACATCGTGACGACGTCGCCCGCTTTAAGCTTTAACGGGGCGTCGGCGCGCTTTCCGTTGACTTTTATGCGTTTTAGGCGCAGATATTTATACAAAAGCGACTGCGGCAGAGCCGGCAAAGCCTTTGTAAGATACTTGTCAAGACGCTGATTTGCTGAGTTTTCGGAAATTATGTGTTCTTTCATAATAAAATCCTTGACTTTTGGATTTATAATCAATATAATATAGTTTGCACCATTGTGAAAGGAAAGAATATGGAAGTCCTTTTAAGAGATTTGTTCGACGGTACAAAGCGTTTTATCGACTTTGATTATACCACAGATCTTTCGGAAGAGGAAGTATTCTTTGAAAAACCTTTTAAAGATCCCGTCAGGTTTTCGGGGCGCATAGAAAACCGCGCCGGCGTAGTTTCTTTAACAGCTGATATCGAGGCGGCGCTCTCGCTTCACTGTTCAAGGTGCGGAAAGCCCATTCGCGACTTCAAAGCCGTCCCGGTCGACATGATACTCGTGCCACAGGGCGACCCTTCGGCGGATGAGGCGGAATGCGTATTCGAGGTGCGCGACAGGCAAGAGCTTAACGAGCTTTTAGTGCCCGAGCTTTTGCTCGATATGGATATGGCTGTCCTCTGTAAAGAGGATTGCCGCGGCAGGTGCTTCAAATGCGGCGCCGATTTAAACGAAAAAGAGTGCGGCTGCGTAAGGGAAGAGCCGCGTTCACCGTTTTCGGTTTTAAAAAATATACAAATAAAATAAAAATCGTTAAGATACTTAGGAGGTGTTCCCATGGCAGTCCCGAGAGCTCGAATTTCCAAGCAGAGAAGAAATTTAAGACGCAGTTCGCATTGGAAGCTTGACGTACCCGGCATTTCAAAGTGCCCCAAATGCGGTGCTCCCGTCCTTTCTCACAGAGCCTGCAAGGCGTGCGGCACGTATAACGGTCGTGTAGTCATCAAAACGGCTGAAGAGAAATAAGAAATGAAACAGAGAGGGGATATAAGCCCTCTCTGTTTTTGGAGTATGGCGTAATGGCGAAAATAGTGGGCGTTGACCCGAATAGTCCTGCGGCAAAGGCGGGGATAAAACCCGGCGAAGAGCTTTTGTCGATAAACGGACATAAGATACGCGACGTTCTCGATTTTGATTTTTACGGTTACGACAGCGCTCTTTCCGTCGAACTTCAGAACGGGGATGCGCGCAGGACGGTGCGCGTAAGAAAACCCGAGGGAAGCGAACTCGGGCTTGAGTTTGAGACTTATCTTATGGACAAGCAGAGAGGCTGCTCGAACAGATGCGTATTCTGTTTTATCGACCAGCTCCCGCGCGGGATGAGAAAGAGTCTTTATTTTAAAGACGACGACGCGCGTCTGTCTTTTCTTTTGGGCAACTATATAAGTATGACCAATCTTTCGGACGAAGACGCCGAAAGAATGATAAAAATGCGCGTTTCGCCTCTTAACGTCTCGGTCCATACCACGAATCCCGCTCTGCGTACTCTTATGCTGGGGAACCCGAGGGGCGGCGAAAGCCTTAAGTATTTATACGCTTTCTGCAAGGCGGGGCTTAAGGTAAAAGCGCAGATAGTCGCGTGCCCGGGCTTAAACGACGGAAAAGAGCTTGAAAAGACTCTTACAGATCTGTCCGCGCTATACCCGCAGATAGAAAGCGTCGCGGTCGTTCCGGTGGGGATAACAAGCTTCCGCGACGGGCTTTATCCTCTGACCCCGGTCGACAAAAACGCCGCCGCCGCTATGATAAAGATCATAGATAACGCGCGCGAAAAGAATATGAAAAAACACGGCTGCGGTATCGTTTGCGCGGCGGACGAGCTGTATCTCCGGGCGGGCATGCCCCTTCCCGGCGTCGATTATTACGAGGGCTTTTCGCAGCTTGAAAACGGAGTCGGGCTTTTGACTTCGTTTGAAGACGAGCTTGATATAGAGCTTAAGTTTGCCGAAGACTTGAAAGTAAAAGAGGAGCCATTTTACATAGCGTGCGGCGTCGCGGCGGAAGAGTTCATGAACATGTGTCTTTCAAAGGTTCAAAAACGCTTTCCGGAAGTGCGCGGCAAGGTCATAAGCGTCCCGAACGACTTTTTCGGCAGAACGGTTGACGTGACGGGGCTTGTCTGCGGCAGCGACCTTATAAACAGGTTAAAAAAAGAACCGAAAGTATCAAGGGTACTTATTCCCGACGTGATGTTAAGGCACGGCGAGACGGTGTTTTTAGACGACGTAAGCGTAGAAGACGTCGAAAAAGAACTTCAAACGAAGGTAATAGTAAATAACGTATCGGGCGCGGATTTTCTGTCCGCTGTGACCGGAGGAGAAAATGAGTAAACCGCAAATTGCCATAGTCGGAAGACCGAACGTCGGCAAATCGCTCCTGTTCAACAGAATAATTGAACGGCGTCACTCCATAGTGGAAGACACTCCCGGGGTGACGCGCGACCGCATTTACGCCGACGCCGAATGGCGCAGCCGCGAGTTTACTCTTATAGATACCGGCGGCATAGAGCCGCGTACCGAGGAAGAGATACCAAAGTTCATGCGCGAGCAGGCGATGCTCGCCATAGAGCACGCGGACGTCGTCATTTTAGTCACCGATATCCGCGTAGGTCTTACCGCGACAGACGACGAAGTCGCGTCAATGCTCAAAAAGGCGCAAAAGCCGGTAGTCGTCGCGGTAAACAAGGTCGACTCGCCGGGCGAGCC
>JAFSVO010000279.1 GCA_017444965.1 Clostridia bacterium
GCGTACTTATCTATTTCGTGCCGATAGGCACACCTTAATTATTCATTTTTAAGTTTTAAACCTTCATTATTCATTCGCAAGACAGGGAACCGTCCCCTGTCTTGCGCTTTGTCCCTTTTTCGGTACGTTTTCGCCCGTATAATGAGAGGCGACAAAAGGAAAGGAGGAAGACGCATGGCAAGATACGTTCTGACCGAAAGGATAACGGCCGAGGCCCCGGTTTGAGCGCGTGAGCATATACGAAAGCTTTGAGGAAGCGAAGAAAGAAATGCTTGTAGCGATATCGCTTATCACCCTTCAATACGGCGAGGCGGGATTTTTCCCCCGCACCGAAGACGGAAGGTACGCGCCCCTTAAAGACTATATGAAAGAATTTGAAGAGCCCGACCGGGACCTTTTGCGGCTTGACGGTATGCTTCATTCGCTTTTTTCCTGCGAGCCGCCGGATTACGACGAAGGCGAGCCGGATATCTGCGACGAGCGGAAAGAGATAAAATGACTGCCCGGGGCGGTTTTTCCTTTTCCGGTTTACAATCATCCCGTCGCGTGGTATAATCATATATTATCTGTATCCCCCGAAAGGAAGCGAAATGATGAAACTTACACGCGCGGCGGCTCTTCTTCTTTCACTTGTTCTTTTTACAGGTCTTTTCGCGCCGGCGTCACTTGCCGACGGCGAACATTTTACGATCTATTACGAGACGGTCTCGGGCACGGATTACGAGTATGAAACGCTCGAAACGTATATGGCGACCGACGAATACGGCGATCCGGTCGAGGCGTTTATCGTCCCCGAGGTGCCCGAATCCTACGGCAAGATATGCTGGGAGGTTTTCGCGGCGGGCAAAAATTATCAGGACAAGCCGACGACGAGCGGCCGTCTTCTCGATTGGGCTTACGGGGGCGAGGAGCTTTTTACCGGAAGCGACCTTTACCTGCGCCCCGACGGCACGGGCGTGCGGACGTGGGACGTGTACGTTCAATACTCGGACGGCGGCGCTCAAAAAGAGGTCTACGCCGGGCACAGCTACCCGATGAGAAACAAGGGCAACGACAACAGGCGCTGGAATTACGCCGCGGCGTGGTTTCCCGGAAGAGACGAGGCGGCGTCTCTCGGGCTTCCGGCGCTCACCCCTTTGCAGGAGCTTTACTGGGATCTTTATCTCACGCCCCGGGGAAACCGCGACCTTGGATCCGACGGCGCCGTGCGCGTCGGCAGGTTCCCTGAATACGGATACGTGACGATAGGCGAAAACTTAAAGCTTTACAATTCTTACAAGCTCGGCTATGAAAAAGACGAAAACTTTTCCGAAGACACGTCCTTCGACGGCTGCGACCTTGTTATCGTCCCTTACGTTCTTACCTCCGACCCCTCGACAGACGGCCCCTCGAAATACCGCCTTTTCTGCGACGGGCCCGACCGGGTGCAAATTGAGATCCCCGTTTATTATTCCGAAACCCTTCATATGAATTATTTCATCGTCCCCGACCCCGACGAGCTGGGGCTCTCGGAAAGCAGTAAGGGCGTTCCCTTCGACTGCTGGACTCTTTACGACGCGGACGACGACGGCGACGGCTTTTATTACGATCCTTTATTCGATTTCGACAGCTACGTAAACGATGATATCGGCGAAAGGTGCGGAATAAGCGGCAATATGTATCTCGTTCCCTACTACGACGGCGAGCCGGACGTAAATGACGACCCGCCCGACGACGAAGGGGACGATTACGGCTTCTGGTACGAGTGCACCGATTCCCTTTTCGACGACGGCGTATACGCCTGCTCAAACGGCGGATATCTCTTCGAATACGGCAGGTGGACGGACGAAAGCATGACGAAAACGGTCGTTACCCTTCCCGCGTATCTTCCCGTCGGGATCACGGCGCCCGAGGGAAAAGTGCTTTCCGGGTGGAATATCTACTCCCCCGTCGAACGGGTGCAGGGCGACGCCGACAGCGTTGAAGACGACGTGTTCAAAAAGGGCGATCTGCGCGTGCAGAACGCCGCGCCCGGCAGCGAATATATTTTCGGAAACGACGCCGCGGGCGAGGAATACGATATTTTCATAGAGCCTTTATGGACGTCCGGCGCGCCCGCTCTTGATTTCTCCGTCTCCGCGGCAGTCGACGAAAAGGAGGACTCGGTAAATTACGTCCTTACCTCCGGCAGGACGCTTCCGGCGAAGCTTATCGCCGCAAGATACGTAAACGGCAGGCAGGACGGTGCGTTTGTTCTTAACCTCACTCTTTCCGCGGGCGAAACGCGCGGCGCGATCTATAACTTCTGCGACGATGACTCGACCTACAAGCTCTTTCTTACGGGCGCCGACGGCGTCCCCCTCTGCGGGGCGTGGAAAAGCTGAACGAATGATATAAAAACGCTTCCGCTGATTCAGGCAATGTCACTTAGGAATTGACCTATATCGTCTTCTCGTGACAAAAGGGACGGTTTTCTGTGTTTTACACAAAGAACCGTCCCCTTTATTACCTTTGTTGCCGCGTACCATTTTCGGTACGTTTTCGCCCGTATAATGAGAGGCGACAAAAGTTAAGGAGGAAGACGCATGGCAAGATACGTTCTGACCGAAAGGATAACGGCCGATAAGGGCGCCGCCCCGTGGCGCGTGCGCCCGTGGCGCGGGCGGCAACGAATAAACAAAGGAGAGCCGATATGTTTATCTACTGCGACGATTTTCCCTATCACGACAGGTTTAAAAACAAAGACGAGGCGTTTATCCCCGAACTGAACCGAACGGTTTACAGGGCGGAGAGCGGGCTCGGGTATCTTATGTATCACGCGGAAGACAAAAATCTAAGCAGCGAGGCGATTTACAGCGAGTCGCCGCGCGACTACCTCTTTTACCCGCGCCATGTGTATATTGACAAAGGCGGCCGCCGCCCGCTGTGGCCCCTTCTGCCCTCGACCTATCTGTACGACACGGAAACGGGCGCCTATCTCTTTCATATCTACTGGATGGGCAAGCATTACGGCGTTTACCCGTGCTGCGGCAACGTGCCGGAAGACGCCGGGGATCTATTCATAAGAAACGAAAACGGCAAGTATGTGAACGGGTTTTGCGGCGTTCGTGTGGGCACGTTTAAAGGCGAGGAGCAGTGGCGTGATGATTGGAAGGACTATATTATAAACGAGTGTATGATAAACACCGACAGGCTTAACGAGTGGATAAAGGACGGAGCGACGAGTTTGTTTTAAAAACGCGCGAGTTTTTTCTCGCGCGTTTTTAAAGTGAAGTTTTCGGCTTAAGCCGAAAGTGAAGTTTCGCTTGCGCGAAGTGAAGTTGCCTGCGGCAGTGAAGTTTTCACTTCGTGAAAGTTAATGTAGCGAGACGCGCATTTATTTAATAGGCGCCCTGCGGGCTACAATCCCTCAGTCACGGCAAAGCCGTGACAACTCCCTTTACACA
>JAFSVO010000280.1 GCA_017444965.1 Clostridia bacterium
CTCTATCATCGCTCTGTCGAATACTATTTCGGAAAAAGGCACTATAAACCTGTCGGGATAATACGCCTTGTCGAAATCAGCAACGACTCTCTTCTTCACGACGTAAGGCGCGTTTTTCAGCGGTTCAATACTTTTTATCGTGCCGTCTGCGCAATAACTCACGTCATAAAGCGACGGGACGTAAACGCCGCCTATTTTCGCGGCTTCTTCAAGAAAAGACTGCTTGTCCGCCTTTTCCTTTTTCATTTTACGAAAGAGTTCCAAAAGCTCTGGCATGACCTCTTCGCCTTCGCCGACAACAATAATATCAAAGAAATCCGCCATAGGCTCGGCGTTATATACGCACGGGCCGCCCGCAATTACAAGCGGAGAAAGCTCTTTTCTGTCGCATGAACGTAGAGGAACGCCTGCAAGGTCAAGCATATTGAGCACGCCTGTATAATTAAGCTCGTACTGAAGAGTAAAGCCTAAAATATCAAAATCTTTGATGCTGTCGCGGCTTTCAAGCGCATAAAGAGGAAGCCCCCGCATGCGCATCTGTTCCTCCATATCGGTAAAAGGCGCGTAAACCCGCTCGCACCAGACGCCCTCCATAGAGTTTAAAAGTCCGTAAAGTATTTTTGACCCTAAGTGAGACATTCCTATTTCGTATAAGTCGGGAAAACAGAAGGCAAATCTCAGATCGACCTTCGATTTATCTTTAATTATGCTGTTGTACTCGCCGCCCGTATACCTTGAAGGTTTTTTTACCCTTTCAAGGCAGGCCGTAAGTTTTTCGTCCATACTTCCTCCGGTTTTTCTGTTTATTCTATTTTATACCTTTTTTCCCGATATGGCAAATAAAAATCGTCGCGCCCACCGCAAGCAGTGAATAATTACTGTTCTTTAATGCAAGAAAAGCCCCGGCGGCGCAGAGTGAAAAAGCGCAGATAAGCGACGTGACGGTAATGGTTTTACGCGCCTGCTCAAAGGGTAAAATGCATTCAAGAAGCCGCCCGCCGTCAAGTGGATACGCAGGAAGAAGGTTTAGAACGCAAAGCCCCATTGAAGCGCACGCAAAATCAAAAAGACCTGCAGCCTGCCCCAATAAAGCCGCGGCAGCTGACGCGGCAGGCCCCGCAGCGCATACGGCGGCGTCCATACCGTACGATAATCTTTCGGCGCCGTATAAGACTCTTCCGCCCGCGCCGAAAGCGAAGATCCCGTCTATCTTTCCTCCGCAGCACTTTATCATCAGCAAGTGCCCTGCCTCGTGAATCAGCGCCGCCGCAAGAACGTTTAAAGACGAACCGTTTCTGTCAATCGCATAAATAATACAGCATAGTATGACGAACGAATATGACGCCGCGCGTTTTCTCATATACGGTAAAGGTCGGGTATTTCCCGACCCGAGACCGCAAAACTGCCGCCTTTTAAACCGCAGACGGATCTGACAATCTCGCCCGCGTCACCTTTTTCACCTTTTCCGGAGATGACCTTTTTAACAATTTGCGCCGCTTTTTTGATATCAGCGTCGTTTCTGACCATTTGCCCTATGCTTTCGCGTATTGTCTTTGCCGTTTTGAAAGCGGAAAAAACGACTACCGCGAACGCCGCAATAAAAAAAACCGCCGCCGCGCACCTTATCAAAGAATTATACATATTAGACCGCCGCTTCCCTCGTTAATAACTCGCTCAAGCGTCGTTCTGAACTTTTCTCTCGCTTCATCCGGCATTTTGAAAAGCTTATTGTTTAAACCCTCGGTCACTAGGTCGCTCAAGGATTTTCCGAAACTGTCTGTCTCCCATATTTTTTCGGGCGAATCCTCAAACTCGGAAAGCAGGTATTTTACAAGATCCTCGCTTTGTTTTTCCGAGCCGACGACCGGGTTTATCTCCGTCTTTATATCCGCGCGGATAAGATGTATGCTCGGCGCCGAAGCCTGAAGCTTTACCCCGAACCTGCCGCCCTGTTTTACTATCTCGGGCTCTTTGAACTCAAGCTCTTCCGGCTCGGGCATAACTATGCCGTATCCCGTCTGTCTTACCTGTTCGAGCGCTTTGGAAACGCGGTCGTATTCGCGGTTCAGCACAGACATTTTGTACATCGTTTTCATTAAGCTCCCGTCGTTCTCTATCTTTATACCCGAATATTCGGAAAGCATATCGTAAAAAAGCTTTTGCGGAAGTTCGATTTTTGAGTAAACTTCTCCTTTACCGGGGTCTATCTCGGTAACGAAAGAGCTTTCCACCGTTTCGCCGTCAAATATCGAAGCTATCGCCAGTACGGCGTCGCAAAGCTTTGAAGCCTTTTCACACGCTTCGGTTATGTTTGAAAACAATGATTTTCGCAGAGCGTTGTCTTCGGGAAGATAAAGCGCCCAATCGGGAACTTCAAAACAAAACTCTTTTACGGGGAACTGATACAGCACGACGGAAAGGATCTCTTCTATCTTTTCTTTTCCCGTATTCTGGCAGTTTACGGCTATACACGGAACGCCGTATTTCTCTTCAAGAGAAAACCTTAAGCTCTGCGTTTCCTCATTTTGAGGTTCGGTAGAATTCAGCAGTATGCAGAAAGGCTTATTTATTTTTTTAAGTTCTTTTACAACTCGCTCTTCCGCAGAAACGTATTCTTCCCTTTTTATTTCGCCTATCGAGCCGTCTGTCGTAACGAGCAGACCTATAGTCGAATGCTCGCGTATCACCTTATCGGTACCTATTTCCGCGGCTTCCGAAAGCGGTATTTCTTTATCGAACCACGGCGTGCTGACCATACGCGGCGCTCCGTCTTCAAGCTGACCCGCGGCGCCGTCGACCATATAACCCACGCAGTCTATCATTCTAACGCTGCATTTAATGGTGTCGCCTATGTTTACGGAAACAGCTTCCTCGGGGACGAACTTAGGTTCGGCGGTCATTATCGTTTTTCCCGACCCGCTCTGCGGCAGTTCGTCCCTTGCCCTTTCTTTAAGATAAACGTCAGTTATGTTAGGAAGCACCATGCTTTCCATAAAGCTTTTGATAAAAGTCGATTTCCCTGTTCTTACAGGTCCGACGACGCCGACGTAAATATTGCCGCCAGTCCTGTCCGCTATATCGGAATATATGTTTTCCATATCTGATTCTCCTTACGTTATTTTACAAGAGGTATCAAAAGCAAACGGTCTGACGGAAGGTCGGAATCGGATAACAACGCGTTTGCGTTAAGCACCGCGCTCTTCGTCGTTCCGTACTTTTTTGCCGCGTCCCATACCGTTTCGCCGGGATCGAGCCTTTTTACCACAAGATTTCCCTTTGCGTTATTGACTCTCGGCTTCGAGGTATCGGTTGAAAGCTCTGTCACCTGAGAAAACGCGCCCTTTTCCGTCGTCGCGCCGCTGACGCAAACGCTAAGTAAAACGTTAACGCCCGAAACGTCGCGCGTGACCGTCATTTTTTCCTCTTTAACGCTTACGCTGCCCGCGTCGTATCCTTCGGGCAAAGAAGTCTTTATATCGGCTGTCGTAATTATCCTTTGTAATTCTCCGGCGCCGTCTTCGGCTAAAATATATACTGTGCAGTAAACGGCGTCTCCGTCGCCCTGACCGGATAAGAAAGCTGTAAAACAACTGTCGGCGACGTTTATAATATCGTCATCCGTCCTCACGGTTATCTCTTTTATCAGTTTGTCGCCGAAAAGTTTTATATCGGTTAAATAATCACATTTTTCGGCAGAAAACTCGCACTCGTATAAAGTGCTGTACGCATCTGTAAGGACGTCAAACGACGTATCCCTGAAAACCGAGACGCCTATCGCGGCGCCCAACTCGCACGTAAGCGTAAGCGCGCCTTCTTCATTTTCTTTGAAAGTCAGATAACATCTGTTTTGAAGCGTGTTTACGTCTGTAAAGTCGCCTGACAGCGCGTCACATTCGACCGATTGAGAAAACGGTATGGAATAGGTATTTTTATAAAAGCTCTTAAACCCTTTATCCGCAAAAACGGCGGTTATTTCCGCAGTTCCTTTGATCTGCACTTTCCCGTCGCCGGGCTTTACCTCTTTGCTCGTCCAGTCGCTTTCCCATCTTATCAAGCGGCTGTCTTTTGTTACGATCTCATCAGTCAGTCGAATATCTTCTGTAAAGTATATCTGCTTTACGGCGCAGTCTGCGCAGACTGTTTGAGTCACAGTTTTAACAAGAGTATTAATTCCTTCATCTTCGCCGTTTTCAACGCTTTCGGATATCAGCATTTCTGTTTCGCGCATGAGCTTTGCCGAGACAGCCGTC
>JAFSVO010000281.1 GCA_017444965.1 Clostridia bacterium
TATTAAATAAATATATATCCGTTTCGTTAATATATTTTTCGGCGCCTTCCACCGTTTATACCTTCCCAAAACGCTTTTCAGCGCTTTGGGAGCCCTTCTTTTAATATATCGGCTCCCGGGCGAAATGAATTCGCCCTTCGCCTGCGGTCCGCCTTACGGCGTACCTCCGCGGCACTCGCCGCGCGGCGTCTGACGCGCCGTGATATAATATCCTTAAACGTTAAACGTATATTTTTCCTCCGTGTCGGCGGTCTTTGAAAGCTCCTTCGCCGTTTCTTCATAGCCCGGTCTGCCCATAAGCGCGAAGGTCGCGATTTTCCCCGCCTCGACGCCCGGCTGATCGAAGGTGTTTATGCCCAGAAACTCGCCCGCCGCCGCGGTCGCCATCTCGAAGAAGAAAAGCAGCTTGCCTAAAGTGTTCGCGTTAACGCTTTCGACGGTTATAGTGTTGTTCGGCTTTCCGTGCGACGTCACCGCGTGGCGCGTGCCGCGCATTTCGGAAGCTATCAGCGTATTGAGCGTTTTGCCCTCAAGATAGGCGAGGTCGGGCATCGGAATAGGCGGCTTCGGGATAGTCACCGTGGTATGGAATTTCTCAACGCCCATAAAGGTGACCGTTTTGTCGAAGGGGCCTTCGTTATAAAGCTGTATCTGCGAATGCTGGTCGGTCACGCCCAACGCCCGCACGGGCGTCTGACCCGAATGTACCGTTTCGCCCTTTAGGTTGACCTGCTTGCCGAGCGATTCCGCCCAAAGCTGGCAGTACCATTCGGACACGGGCGCGAGCGCCTCTGAATAAGGCATAAGCACCGAGATATTCACGCCCTTTTTCATAAGGACGGTATATAAAAGCGCGTACATATAGGCGGGGTTTTCATAAAGGTCGGGGCGGACGCAGGCGTCGTTCATCGCGCGGGCGCCCGAAAGCAGCGCGTCTATATCTATATTCAGCACCGCCGCCGACAAAAGCCCCACGGGCGAAAGCACCGAGAACCTTCCGCCGACGCCGTCGGGGACAATAAACGTCTCCCACCCGTTTTCGTCGGCTATCTTGCGGAGTATTCCCTTTTCCTTATCGGTCGTTAAGAATACGTTTTTCTTAAAGCCGTCGCCCAGCCGCTCTTTAAGCATCGAAAGGACTATCATAAACTGGGACATGGTCTCTACCGTGTTGCCCGATTTGGTTATGACGTGAAAAGCCGTTTTCGAGACGTCTATTATATCGAAAAGCGCGTTTATCTTGTCGGGGTACACGTTGTCTTCTATATAGAACCTTGCGCCGCCGCGCGTCTCCCGGGGCAGCTCGTTGTACTTTAAGTGACAGCAGCCGGCGAAAAGCGCCTTTGAGCCGAGCGCCGAGCCGCCTATGCCCAAAACGACGAAGTTTTCAAAGTTTTCGTTTATATACTTTCCCGTTTCCTTTATCTTTTTGACTATCTCATCCTGATCATAGGGCAAAAGGCGCCACGCCATTTTCTCCCTGCCGGCGCACATCCTTTCGTGCACCCCGGGCAGGGCGCGCGCCGCCTCGGCTATCTCGGCGTCGGTAACGCCGTGTTCGCCTATATTCTTCGCCAGCATATTGCCGAAATCAAAGCTTACGTTATTCATAAAGCGTCTCCTTTTTCAAAACATATTTATACATTTTAATTATACCACCTCTTTCCGCCGAATACCAGTACAAATTTGACATTATCTTTTGCATGCTGTAATATTTTATCGGGAGATGATAGGATGCTGAGGATAGGCGTTGACCTCGGCGGCACGAATATCGCCGCGGGATTAGTCAACGATAAAAATGAAATAATAAAAAAGACGTCCGTTCCCACGTCGGACAAAAGCTTTGAAGGCGTTTGCCGCGCCATAGCTTCCCTGTGCGAGTCGCTTTCCTCCGGCGCGTCCGTATCCGAAATAGGCGTCGGCTCGCCCGGCATCGCGAACGCGTCTACGGGCGTAGTTGAGCGCTGGTCTAACCTTAACTTTGTAAACGCCCCGCTCGCCGAAAGAGTAAGCGCGCTTTGCGGGCTTCCCGTTTATATAGAAAACGACGCGAACGCCGCGGCGCTCGGCGAATACGTCGCGGGCGCGGGGCGCGGGACGGAGGATTTCGTCCTTGTCACGATAGGCACCGGGATTGGCTGCGGCGCTGTTCTCGGCGGAAAGCTTTACCGCGGAAAAAACCATTCCGCGTTTGAGCTCGGGCATACCGTGATAGATTTAAACGGCCCCGTCTGCACGTGCGGCAGACGCGGCTGCTTTGAAACGCTCGCCTCGGCGACAGCTTTGGTCAGGCAGGCGAAAGAAGCGGCGAAAGCGTGTCCCGAAAGTCTTTTGAATCAAAGCGAAATAAACGGAAAAACCGTCTTCGAGGCGCTGCGTCTCGGCGACGGCGCGGCAAAGGCGGTTTTTGACAGATACGTAAAATACCTCGCGGCGGGCGTTACCGATCTTATAAACCTGCTTCAGCCGCAGGTCTTATGCATAGGCGGCGGCGTTTCGGGCGCGGGAGAAGCGCTTTTAGCCCCGTTAAGAGAGCTCGTTTCGCGCGAGGAATACGCCAAAGACTGCGCCGTCAGGACGAAAATAATGCCCGCGCTCTTGGGCAACGACGCGGGTATCATAGGCGCCGCGGCGATACCGCTTTATCTTTAAGCTCTTTATAACAAAAACGACGGTTTTTACCGCCGTTTTTTTATTTCGCAAAGCTTTTCGGGAGCGCGCCGAAGACCTTTTTAAACGCCTTCAAAAACGCCGAGTAATCGGAAAAGCCGCATTTTAAGGCCGCGTCGCTTACGGGGCTGCCTTCCTTTATCAGCTCCGCCGCGTACATCAGCCGCTTCTGCGAAACGAAACCGTGCAGAGTATAGCCCGTCTCGTTTTTAAAGGTGTGCATAAGCCAGCTTCGGCTGACGAAAAAGGTTTTGCAGATATTGTCGCATGACAGGTCTTTTTCGAGGTTTTCTTTTATATGATGAATTATCCTCTCTATAACGGGGTCGCTTTTAAAGGCGCTTTTTTCCGCCTTTTCGGGCGCGAACGCGCGGTTGAGTTCGACAAGAAGCTGAAGCACCGACGTTCTTTCCATAACTTCGGCGCCGAAAGCGCTGCTGTCGTGCGCCTCTTCCGCCTCGGTCACGCGCTTCATTATATTAAGGCGCACCTCGTTTTCGGCGCGGATAAGGCTGAAGTTGCGCACGTCGGCTCTTTCAAAGCACTCGGACACCTTTTCCTTTTTAAGAAACTCCGGGCTTAAGTAAATGACTATGCGGTCGTAAACGGCGCTTCCGTCTATAATAGTGCTGTGTATCTGATCGTGCCCGACGAGAAGTATGTCCCACGGCTTTAAGAAATAACTCTTGCCTTCTATTATATAGGTGACCTTGCCCGAAAGAAAGACTATCACCTTGTCAAACTCGTGGTAATGGTACCCTACCTCTATATCCTTTTTGTCCTTTATGTGAAACAGGTGATATTCCTCGTTAAGATATCCTCTTTTGACCTTTTCCGTACCCTTCGCCCCCTCGAAATAATAATAATGCACTTTTTTCCGCTTTTCAAGCTTTTTTTGACATTTACATTGCAAAACATTTCTATATAATAAAATTATCACAATATTTTTTGGAGGTCTCTATGAAAAAGGGAAGCTTTCTCAAAAACTACGGATTTATGCTCTTTATGCTTTTAGGCATAGTCGCGGGCTGCATAGTCGGCGCGGTCTGGCCGGGCGCCACGGCGTTAGAGCCGTTGGGCACGGTGTTTATAAACCTTATGTTCTGCATAGTCGTGCCGATGGTCTTCTTCTCTATCTCGTCGGCTATCGCAAATATGCAAAGCCCCAAGCGCGCAGGCAAGCTTATGGGCACGACCGTCCTCTCCTTCCTCGTCACGTCGGCGATAGCGGCGCTGCTTATGGGCGTTATTATGTTCATCATCGTGCGTTTCGTTCCCGGTTTCTTCTCGGCGCCCCAGTTTGAGCCCGAGGAAGCTTCGGGCCTCGGCGTAGGTCAGCTTATAGTCAACTTCTTCACAAAGCCCGACTTTGTCGATCTTTTAAGCCGCAGAGCCATACTCCCGCTGCTTGTTTTCGCTATAATCTTCGGCTTCGGCGTCCAGCTTGCGGGCGGTAAAGAGACAAAGACGGCGGCTTTCCTTTCCGACGTCACCAACTGCATAATGAAGGCAGTCAAGATAATCACCTACTACGCGCCGATAGGCTTCTTCGGCTTCTTCGCGTCCTTAGTTGCGACCCACGGCAAAGACTTTATAGGCGATTACGCGAAAGCGATAATCCTTTATTACATAGTGTCCTTCGCTTATATGTTCATCTTCTTCCCGCTTTACGCGAGATTCGGCGGCGGCAAGGGCGGCGCCAAGACGATGTTCAAGCATCTCTTCCGTCCCGCGGCAGTCGCTTTCGGCACCTGCTCTTCGGTCGCGACCATCCCCACCAATATGGAAGTCGCGGAAGAAACGGGCATTTCGAAGGAAGTTTCCGAAATGGTGCTTCCCATGGGCGCGACCATGAATATGGACGGCTCGGCTATGGGCGCCATAATAAAAGTCGCCTTCCTCTTCAGCATGTTCGGTATGCCTCTCGGCACCGGTAAAATGATCCTCGCCATCGTCATTTCCGTTCTTTCCTCTGTCGCCATGTCCGGCATTCCCGGCGGCGGCGGCACGGGCGAGCTTGTCCTCTGCGCCATGTTCTTCCCGAATCAGCTCGCCATAGCGTTCCCGATAGCGCTCGCCATAGGCGACCTTATCGATCCCCCCGCGACCATGGTCAACGCCGCCGGCGACTACGTCGTATCCTTCATAGTTTCCAAGTACGTAGACGGCAAGGATTGGCTCCGGAAAAAGCTTAACAAAACGTCGGAACAGTAATAATTAAACAGATCTTCGCGCCCGCCTTTTCGGCGGGCGCGATTTTTTATTCATTTTTCCCTTGCATTTTGGGCAAACTTATGTTAAACTTTACTTTACCAAATGAACAGTTACGGAGAAATACCCAAGTGGTGAAGGGGCTCCCCTGCTAAGGGAGTAGGGCGGTAACACGTCGCGAGAGTTCAAATCTCTCTTTCTCCGCCAGAAAAAAGGACTTGCTTTCGCAAGTCCTTTTTTCAATGAAATTCGTTCCTTGCGGAACGAGTGAAATATGCCTGCGGCATATGAAATACGCTGCGCGTATGAAATGTGCTTCGCACATGAAGGAACGAATTTTATTTCATATAGCGAAGCAATATTTCATTTAATGTGTTATAATTATTCAAAGAAAGCTGCGTGAAATAAAATTTTTATTTACGACCGTTATGAAGAGAGGTAACAGATGGCTATAGAGTTTAAATATTGCAGGATACAGGGAAAAGA
>JAFSVO010000282.1 GCA_017444965.1 Clostridia bacterium
CTGATTACATACGCAGCAAAGCTGCAATTACATACAACGCTTCGCGTTGATTTCATAAGGTGCGCGCTCCGCGCGCGCCTATTTAATAAATGCGGCTTTGCCGCGTGCCGAAATTGTGAGCGAAGCTCACACATCGTTGAAAGCGAAGCTTTCACATCGTTTGCCGAAGGCAACATCGTTTTTCGCGAAGGCGAAAACTTCGTACAAAGGGGACGGTTCTGTTTGTTTTAAACAAGCAGGACCGTCCCCTTTGTTATTTATAGTATTCTTCCGCAAAGGCGCAAAACTTTTCCGCGGCGGGGGAGAGGGCGCCGTTTTCGACCCGGACGAGGCCGAGGGCGCGGCGGGTCCTGGGGAAGCTTAAGGGCAGGAAGGTGACGTTTTTAAAGGGCGCTTTTTCGGCCGATCTTCTCGTCGTTACCGACACGCCGTAGTTTTGAGAGACCATTTCGTCGCGCAGCGTGTAGTCGACCTCCATGACCGCGTCGGGCGCTATCCCCGCCTCTTTATAAAGCCCCGATATGAACTTCTGAAGGTCTTTATCCTTGCCGAGATTTATAAAGCTCTCGCCGCCGAGTTTTCGCAGGTCGACGCTCTTTCTTTTCGCGAGCTTATGCTTTACGTTTACCTCTAAAACCATATCGTCGGTGTAGAGCGTTTCGCAGATAAAGCCCTCTCTGCGCGGGCCGTTTATGCTGCCGAGGTAGACGTCTATACGCCCGTGCAAAAGCGCGTCTATATATTCGTCGCCCTCCATAGACAGGCGGTCGAGGCGCACGTCGGGCGAGGATTCTTTGAACGCCGCGAACAGATCGGACCATACGTAGGGGCTTAAAACGCCGAGCCGCAGCGTGTTTTCCCGCGCGCTTTTCATTGAGGCTATCGCCTTTTCGCCGCGTTCGAGGCACAAAAGCGCGTCTTTGGCGTATTCAAAAAACGTCTTGCCGTAAGAGGACAGCCGGACGCTTCTGCCCGCGCGCTCGAATAGGGGCGCGCCAAGCTCCTCTTCAAGCTTCTTTATAGTGGAGCTGAGCGACGGCTGGGATACGTGAAGCGCCTCCGCCGTGCGCGTGACGTGCTCGGTTTTCGCGAGCTCGACAAAGTATTTGAGTTGTAAAAGTTCCATAAGAGTACCTCACGAGTTAATGAAATGAAACGCGAGCGTTTCATTTTAATGAATATTTAATACTTAAGACTTAAGAAATAATAATTTCGGTGCGCGCAAGCGCGCCTACCAATAGATGCGGCTTCGCCGCATACCGAAATGAACGCGAAGCGTTCAATTCATGAAAGTCGAAGACTTTCAATTCACGACGAAGTCAATTCACGACGAAGTCAATTCACGACGAAGTCAATTCACGACGAAGTCAATTAATGAAACGCGCAGCGTTTCCATAAGGAAGTCTATGATGCTAATTCATAAACCGAAATTTATATATCCATACGTAATTATATATTGGACATAATGATTTTTCAAGTATATAATTTAAAATGTAATAGATTTTTCCTAAAAGGAAAGGAGTTTTCTTATGAAAAACGTGCGTATCGGCGTTGACGTCGGGGGGACGAACACCGACATCTGCGCCGTAGACGAAAAGACCGGCGAGCTTATGGTCTACAAGCTCCCGTCCTCTCTTTACGACCAGTCGGACGCCGTGCTTGAGGGCGTTTCGGTCATCGAGAAGGAGTACGGCTTTACGGGGGGCGAGGTGTCGCGCTTTATGCACGGCACGACTGTCGCGACCAACGCTATTCTTGAGGCGCGCGGCGCCAAGACGGGCCTTATCACGACCCGCGGCTTCCGCGACCTGTTGGAAATAGGCCGCCAGAAGAGGCCCGACCTTTACGACATTCAGCGCGACAAGGCGAAGACGCTCGTTTCGCGCGAACACAGGTTTGAGATCGACGAGCGCGCCGACTACAAGGGAACGGTTTTAAAGGCGCCGGATGAAAAAGAGATCCGCGCCGTAGCCGCCCGCCTGCGCGAGGAAGGGTGCGTATCCGTCGCCGTCATGCTTTTAAACGCCTATATAAACCCCGAAAACGAGCAGATAGTCAAGAAAATAATATCCGAAGAGCTGCCCGACGCATTCCTTACCGTGTCGAGCGATCTTTCGCGCCAGTTCCGCGAGTTTGAGCGGCTTTGCGGCACGGTCCTCAATTCCTTTGTCGGACCCGAGGTGCGCAAGTACATGAGAAACCTCAAAAACAACCTGCTCAAAAACGGCATTGAAAACGCCTATATAAACCACTCGAACGGCGGCCTTATGTCGATAGACGAGTCGGTGCAGTACCCCGTCAAGACCGCGCTTTCGGGCCCCGCGGCGGGCGTCGTCGGCGCGCAGTACATAACCTCTCTCGCGGGCGAAAAGGACCTTATCACGGCAGACGTCGGCGGCACCAGCACGGACATAAGCTTAATTGTCGGCGGCGAGCTTTCGGCGTCGGATGAAAAGACGATATCCGGCTACCCCGTCAGGATACCCTCGATAGATATTTCTACCATAGGCGCGGGCGGCGGCAGTATCGCCCACATAGACAGCGGCGGGATACTTAAGGTCGGCCCCGATTCGGCGGGCGCTTTCCCCGGCCCCGCGTGCTACAAGCGCGGCGGTGAGCGCGCGACGATAACCGACGCGCGAGTCGTTTTAGGGCACCTTAATAACGAATCACTCCTCGCCGGAAGGCTGCCTATCGACGCGTCCCTTTCCTTTAAGGTGGTAGGCGAGCTTGCCGAAAAGATAGGCATGGACGTTTATGAAACGGCGAAGGGCATAATCTCGGTCGCGAACGCCAATATCGTAAGAGAGATCAAGAACGTCACCGTCGCGAAGGGCTACAACCCGGGCGACTTCTGCCTCTTGCCCTTCGGCGGCTCGGGCCCGCTGCACGCGGCCGAGCTTATCGAGGAGATGAGCATCAAAAAGTCCCTCGTTCCCAAGACGCCGGGGCTGCTTGCGGCTTACGGGCTTCTTACCGAAAATATGCGGCGCGACTTTGTGCAGACGCGCGTCATGGACCTGTCCCCCGAGACCTTCGGCGTTATGAGCGGCCAGTTTAAGGCGCTGCTTTGCGAGGCGGGCGAATGGTTTGACAGCGAAAAGATACCCGAAAACGAGCGCTCGGTCGAATACTTCCTCGACATGCGCTACGAGGGGCAGAACCACGAGATACGCGTGCCCGTGAAGGAGTCCGACTTAAAGGACAGCGGCACGCTTCGTCAGGCATTCCTCGACGCGTACAAGCGGGTCTACGGCTCGACGTCAGAGGACGCCGTGCAGATAGTCAACTTCGGCCTTTCGGCGATAGGCGACATCGTCCGCCCGAAGATCACCGAAGACGCCTACGACGGCGAAAGCTGCGAAAAGGCGGCGGTCGGCACGCGCCGCGTTTACGTCGGGCAGGGCAGGTTTGAGGACTTCACCCTTTACGACAGAACGCTTCTTCACTGCGGCAACGTGGTGCAGGGCCCCGCGATAGTCGAGCAGATGGACAGCACGACGGTCATCTTCGGCAACATGAAGGCGACGGTCGACAAGTACCTCAACCTGATGCTTGAAAGAAAGTAAGGTGACTGTTATGAAAGAAATAAACCCCATTACTCTTGAAATAATCGCGAACGGCGTGTCGTCTATTGCCGAGCAGATGGGCGTCATCCTCTGCAAAACGGGCTACTCGACCAACATTAAAGAGAGAAAAGACCTGTCGGTCGCCGTCTTCTCGGCGCAGGGCAAGCTTTTATCCCTCGCCCAGCACATACCCCTTCATTTCAGCTCGCTTTCCGGCGCCGTTGAGATGCTTACCAAAAAATACAAGCCGGAAGAGATAAACGAGGGAGACATATTTATCGCAAACGACCCTTACTCGGGCGGCGGCTCGCACCTTCCCGACATAGTCATTTTAAGCCCCGTGTTTTATAAGGGCAAGCCGGTCGCGTTCATGGTCAACACGGGCCACCACGCCGACCGCACGCGCCGCGGCCCCTCGGTCTACGACGAGGGTCTGCGTATTCCCGTTGTCAAGCTCTACGACCGCGGCGAGCTTGTACGCGACATGCTCGACATACTCATGCTCAACTTCCAGATGAAGTACGAGCGGCACGGCGACTTAAACGCCCAGATACTTACCAACCGCTTCGGCGCCGAAAAGCTGCGCGAGCTTATAGACAAGATAGGGCTCGACACCTTCGACGCGTTCTGTGTGAAGTGGCTTGAGTACGGCGAAAAGAAGGCGAGAATAGCCATAAAGGCGCTTCCCGACGGCGATTACGAGTTTTCCGACCTCGTCGATTCGGACGGCGTCGGCGACACAGACCTTCTTATAAAAACCAGGATCACGGTAAAAGACGATCATATCACCTTTGATTTCACGGGGACCTGCCCGCAGGTGAGCGGCCCCTTCAACTGCGTGCCCTGCGCTTTGAAGGCGACGGTCTACTATTCGCTTATGTCGGTGCTCGACCACACGATACCCGCGAACTCGGGCTTTTTCGACGCGATAGAGATAAAGGCGGAGCCGGGCTCTCTCGTCTGGGCGACAGAGCCCGCGCCGGTATCCGACCGTGAGACGACGGCGCAGAGGATAGCCGACGTCATATTCGGCGCCTTTTCCAAGATGGACCCGACCCGCGTTTTCGCCGCGGGCAACGGCGCGCAGTCATTCTTCGCCTTCTCGGGCGACGACGCGAGGACGAACAGGCATTACGTCTACGTCGAAACCGTCGGCGGCGGCTCGGGCGCGCGTTTTAACAAGGACGGGCTTGACGCGGTGCACGTGCACATGACCAACACCTCAAACCTGCCTGTCGAGGCGCTTGAGATGGAGTACCCGCTTATGGTCGAGGAGTACGCCCTTCACGAGAACAGCTGCGGCGCGGGCAAGTACCGCGGCGGCGTCGGCATCGTCAGAAGCATAAAGATCACCCCCGAAAGCCTTAACACGTCATTTACGGCGGCGACCGAGCGCACCGTGCACAGGCCTTACGGTCTCTGCGGCGGCGGCGAGGCGGGGCGCGCGTCGTTAGAGATAATCCGCGGCGGCAAGGTCATATCCGATAACCCGAAGCCGCGCAACACCGACCTGCTTTCGGGCGACGTCGTCGTTTTAAAGACCGCGGGCGGCGGCGGCTACGGCCCCGTTTCCGAAAGGGATAAAGAGGCGCTTAAAAAAGACTTCAAAGAGGGCATAATAGACGAAAAGTGGCTCTCCGACGCGGGAGTTACCTTGTAAAGCCGGACGGACGCGTTTCCCGTTTTACGAATATATTGAATAGAATAAATATATCGTTCGGAAAAATCCGATTTTACATCGGGATTTTTCAATGATACAATTTAAAGTGGTAATTCAATGATTCAAGCAGGAAGCGGGAGGCGCGCGTCTTCGGACGGAAGAAGCGACAGAGGCGCCTTTTATAAAGGGGCGCGGAAGATACGCCGATACCGGACGAAAAAGCGGACAGAAACGCGAAAGTGACTTTATAAAACCGTTCTGAAAGGAAAATGGTAATGAGAGTGCTTATTTGCGACCCCGTAAGAGAAGACGCCGCGTTCCTTCGCGCGTCGCTCGAAAACGACGGCTTTACGGTCGACGAGGCAAACGGCGAGGCGGAGGCGCTGGGGATCTTAAAGCGCGGCAAACACGACGCCGTGATATGCGAGCTTAAGCTCGCGCCCGGCGACGGTCTTTCCCTGTGCCGCTCGATAAGAGAGGGGACGGGCGTTCCCGTTATGATACTGACGCGCGAAAACGACTCGCGCCAAAAGCTTCTGGCGTTTGAGTACGGCGCGGACGACTACGTTTTAAAGCCCTACGACATACTCGAGCTGAAGGCGCGCGTCAAAGCGCTCGCGAGGCGCGGCGCCGCGAGGTACGCCGCCGCGGGAGAGATCTTACGCGCGGGCGATATAGAGGTGAACGTAACGCGCAAGACGGTCGAGCTTTCGGGCGAGAGGGTAAAGCTGACGGCGAAGGAGTTCGATCTTCTGACCGCGCTCATGCGCGAGCCGGGGCGCGTGTTTTCAAGGGATGAGCTTTTCGCGGCGGTCTGGGGCGACAGCGCCAAGGCCGACCCGCGCACCGTCGACGTCCATATAAGACGCCTGCGGCAGAAGCTCGAAAAGGACGATAAAAAGCCCGAATATATACTCA
>JAFSVO010000283.1 GCA_017444965.1 Clostridia bacterium
GGATAATAGCCGACGCGCCCGATAATATAACCGTGCGAAACCTTGCGGAGCGCCTTGCCGAGTTTGTTTTGGCGGCGATGAGCCTTACAGACGAAACGATCGTCGCAAAGTACGGCTTAGACGAGCTTGCGAGCCTGCTCGCCGACAAGAATTACGACGGCTTTTTCGCCGCGGCGCTTGAAAAGATACCCGACGATAAAAAAGACTTAGTCCGCGCCCTTTTCAGCGACGCTGAGGGCAAGCTTTTAAACGGCGGCAAAACTATTAAAGAAGCCGTTTCCGCCGTGCTTCCGCTCGCGCTCAAAGAGGGCGACACGGCGCGCCCGCTCGCGGACGCCGCGCGCGAAGACCTCGCGGCGCTTATTGACGCGCTTAAAGAAAAAACTCTTGAAGCTTACGCCAAAACAGAGCACACCGAGGAGTTTTTCGACCTTCAGCTTAAAAGTAACTTTGATACGATAAAAAACAGCGTCCCGCGCCTGCGCGAGATACTTATGAATATGCTTTGCCGCACGAATAAAGATTTCAGCTTTAAAGACGAACTGCGCACTTTAGTCACCTTTATTACCCAGGCGCATAAGATAGGCTTCGCTCACTATAACGAGCTTTATATCGCGTGGATGCGCGCCGCCGACACGGCGCTCGTCTTAGGCGACCTGCCTTCGGGCGAGCTTGACGATGCCGCTCTTCACTTTTTATCCGCGTCTTCCGAGCTTCGCTATACGACCGACGGCACTACCCCCACGGCGTCGTCGCCCCTTTATGACGGAAGCGTCGTCTTCCCCGAGCCTGCCGAAAACTGCGCCGCGCTTTACACGGTCACCGCCCTGCCCTTTGAGTCGGGCGAGCAGGCGGGCCCCGCGCAGGTGATAGGCGTTTATACCGCGACGACGTTGCCCGAGGCGGTATCCGTCACCGAAACCTCAATAACGGTGTACGGCGTTTACGACCAAGAATACGTGCTTACCCAAAAGTACGTAAACCCCAAATGGGAAAACGCCGCCGTTCCCGATAAAAACGGCACGGTCGTCTTCGCGGGGCTTGACCCGAATACCCAATATACCGTGCATACGCGTATCGCCGCGGGCTCCGGCGAAAATAACAACGCCGTTAAGACGACCGACTTCAAAACGGCGAAACACTTAGAGCCCGTTACCGGCGACTTCATACCGGGCGGAACGGTGACTATCGAGCCCGCGTCAACAGACCCCGTGGCTATGGTTTTCTGGTTTACCGCGCCCGACGGCGAGGGCGCGCCCGAGACGTATAATTCTTTGGATATGTCGTTCGGCGCCTCGCTTACCGTCCCGGAAAGCGCCGCAGGTTACCGCATTTACGCGCAGGCCTACAGCATGTCCTTCAGCGTTATTGGCGAGGGCGTGACGCCTCTCATAAAATACGGCGAAGTGACCTTTAAGTCGGAGGGCGAAAACGTCCCCGAGCCCGTCAACGGTCTGAAATTCGGCGACAAGGTCGCAAAGCCCGCCTCCGACCCGATTTTCGAGGGCTACACCTTCGACGGCTGGTACATAAACGAAGAGCTGACTTCGCCCTATGATTTCGACGAAGGCGTAAAAGGCAGCTTCACCCTTTACGCGAAGTTTGCGCCTAACACCTACACGCTTACCGTCGTTAACGGGACCGCGGACAGCGGGCAGTATAAGACGGGCGAAAAAGTCACGGTAAAAGCGGGCGCCGCCCCCGCCGGCATGAAGTTTGACAAATGGACGGGCGACGGCGTCGTATTTGAAAACGCGGCGAGCGCCGAAACTACCTTCACTATGCCCGGAAAGGATGCGACAGTCACCGCGACCTTTAA
This sequence comes from Clostridia bacterium, assembly GCA_017444965.1. Lineage (GTDB taxonomy): Bacteria > Bacillota > Clostridia > Oscillospirales > Butyricicoccaceae > RGIG3513. The sequence goes on from JAFSVO010000283.1 coordinate 1,820, forward strand.
GAAAAAGCCCTCTTCTTCGGGCTCTTCGTCGGGCTCGTACTACTCCGCGCCGACGGCTGACGCATCAACCGCCGCCCCGGGTACCGCCGCGGGCGCGGCGACGGGCGCGGGACGTCCTTTCGCCGACGTCAAAGACAGCGACTGGTACTACGACGCCGTTTACGAATGCTTCGACAAGGGCTATTTCAAGGGCGTGAGCGAAACGAGCTTTGCGCCCTCGGGCAATATGACGCGCGCCATGTTCTGCACGGTGCTCTACCGCATGGCGGGCGAGCCGAAGACGGCGGGCAAAAACCCCTTTACCGACGTCAAAGACGGAACGTGGTACGCCGACGCGGTTTTATGGGCTTATGAGAAGGGCGTCGCGAGCGGCTACGGGAACGGCGTCTTCGGCGTAAACGACCCGGTCACGCGCGAGCAGGCGGTGACCCTGCTGTGGCGCTTAAGCTCAAAGCCCGCGGGCGACGTCTCTTCCCTTTCCTCATTCTCAGACGCTGACAAAATAAGCGACTGGGCGCTTGACGCTTTCGCCTGGGCGGCAGGCGTTAAGATAATAAGCGGAAAAGGCGGCGGCGTTCTCGACCCCAAGGCCTTCGCTCTTCGCTCGGAGATAGCGCAGACGGTAATAAACTACGGGCGTCTTCGCGCCGAGTAATAAAGCATTTTTAAAAATAAAAACCGCGCCCTTCCGCAAGTTACACGGAGGGGCGCAATTATCACTTGATAAAAAGCAGGATATGTTATATAATATTTAAGAACGCAAAACTTAACGTCGCCTTGTCCCGCCGTACCGATCGGGGAGGCAGCGGTTCCCTGTTGCTCGAGATCCGCTATACGCGAGGATGACCGCTTTTTTGAGGGCGTCCCGTGACGTTCGGGCGTTATTTTGAGGTGTTGAGAGACCGGTCCCGCGCAGCGCATTACCGTGAACCATGTCAGGCGGGGAACCGAGCAGCATTAAGCGGACTTTTGCGAGTGCCGCGGCAAACCGGTCTTGAGCCAAGGAATAAAACTGCCGGCCGTTACGGCCGTTCGATCAAAGCTGTACGGCGGGACAAGGCGACGTTTTTTAAGCAAAGGAGGCGCGAAAATGGAGCAGTCGGCAGCCCTTTACCGCAAATGGCGGCCCTTGACCTTCGGCGACGTAGTGGGTCAGGATCATATAACCGCGGCGCTTCGCGCGCAGGTGCAAAGCGGCAGGGTGTCTCACGCCTATCTTTTCACCGGGACGCGCGGCACCGGAAAGACGACCTGCGCCAAGATACTCGCCCGCGCCGTCTGCTGTGAAAACCCCAAAAACGGCGAGCCGTGCAACGAATGCCCCTCATGCCGCTCGATACTCGACGACAGCGCGTCTGATTTCAGCGAGATAGACGCCGCCTCCAACAACAGCGTCGAAAATATCCGCGACCTGCGCGACGAGGTCATATATTCGCCCGTCTCGCTCTCTCACAGGGTCTACATAATAGACGAGGTGCACATGCTCTCTGCCGCCGCGTTCAACGCGCTTTTAAAAACGCTTGAGGAGCCGCCCTCTCACGTTCTTTTCATCCTCGCGACGACAGAGATACACAAGGTGCCGGCGACCATCCTTTCGCGCTGTCAGCGCTTTGATTTCCGCCGCATACCCCCCGAAACGATAGCCGACAGGCTTTTATACATAGCCGAAAAAGAGGGGTACAAGCTGACCCCCGACGCCGCGGCCGATATAGCCCGCCTCGGCGACGGCAGTATGCGCGACGCCATTTCCCTTTATGACCGCTGTATGCCCTACGACGGCACGGTCGACACGAAAAGAGTAGAGTTTTCGCTCGGCATCCCGTCCGACGACGCCGTGGTATCAATATTCGAAGCCGTTATTAAAAACGACGCCGCGGGCGCCCTCTCGGGCTTTTCCGAGCTGTACGCCGACGGCAAGGATATGATAACGATAGCCGGCCGTCTTCTGGCGCTTATCCGCGACATTTACGTAATTCGGGCGACGGGGAAGCGCGAATACCTTTCGGCGTTTTCGTATGAGCGCGTAAAACCGCTCTCGGATACCTGCTCCCCCGCCCTTCTCGAATACTGCATTTCCTGCATAAGCGACCTTTTAAGCCGCGTCACGCGCGTGTCCGTAAAGCGCGCCGACTGCGAGATATGCCTTTTCAAAATGGCGATGGGAAAGGACTCTTCCTCCGCGCCCGGCGTAGTTCTTGAAAAACCCGCGGTAAAAGCGGAAAAGCCCAAAACGGCTCCGGCGCCCGCGCCCGCGAAACCCGCGGCTCCCGAAAAGCCGGCGGAGCCCGCGCCCGAAAGCGAGGAAAAGGCGCCCGAAAGCAATACTTCAGCGCCCCCGAAGCGCACCGAAAGCGCGCCGGTCGCCGAGAC